>JACCYC010000101.1 GCA_013696665.1 Burkholderiaceae bacterium
GTTTTCGATTTCAAAGCAATCGAAAGACTTGACGAATGCGCATGACAAATCGCGCACGCTAGTGCGTCGGCTGCATCGCTTGCCGGAACTTGCGTCAGCGACAGCAGCCGCTGCACCATCAGCTGTACCTGACGCTTGTCTGCGCGGCCAAAGCCAACGACCGCTTGCTTGATTCGCAACGCGGCGTACTCGTGCACCACCAGCCCTTCTGCCACTGCTGCGCAGATCGCAGCACCTCGCGCCTGGCCGAGCAGCAGCGTCGACTGCGGATTGACGTTGACGAAAACTTTTTCGATCGTGACAACCTGCGGCTGCGTCTCGCGAATCACTGCTGAAAGCGCTCGCAGAATTGTTCCGAGCCGCTCATGCAAGTCACCCGCCGGTACGCGAATCACGCCAGCTGAAACGTAGCCAAGCTTTGGACCACTGACCTCGATAACCCCATAACCGGTCCTGTTCAGACCAGGATCGATGCCGAGAACTCGGATCAGTGGAAGGGGCACCGAAGGATTGTGCCACTGACCGTCACGCGATAGCGACGCTGCATTGCAGTTGCGCGGTCAATGTCGGAAATGCCTGATTCCGGTAAAGATCATTGCAACCCCGCGCTCATTGGCTGCCGCGATCACTTCTTCATCGCGCACGCTACCGCCGGGCTGAATTACGCAGGTCGCGCCTGCATCGACGACAACATCGAGCCCATCACGAAATGGAAAGAAGGCATCAGACGCCGCGACCGACCCTGCGAGCGCAAGCCCGGCAGACTCGGCCTTGATGGACGCGATACGGGCAGAGTCAAGGCGCGACATTTGCCCGGCTCCGACGCCGACGGTCGCCCCGTCGTGCGCAAATACGATCGCGTTGGACTTAACGAACTTCGCGACTTGCCACGCGAACATCGCATCGTCTAGCTGCTGCTGCGTCGGCTGGCGCACCGAGACGATGCGCAGCTCTGAGCGCTGCAACGAATGAACGTCGGGGGTTTGCACCAGCAAGCCGCCGCCCACGCGCTTGAAGTCGAAATTGTTGTGGGCCTTGCCGGGCGGCACGGTCAGCAGGCGCACGTTGGGTTTGGCGCTGAGTGTGGACCGGGCATCGGCGCTGAAGCCGGGCGCGATCACAACCTCGACGAATTGACGCAAGATCGCCTGAGCGACATCAGCATCGCATTCTCGGTTGAACGCAATGATTCCGCCAAACGCCGATGTCGGATCGGTTCGAAAGGCCTTTTCGTACGCTTCACCAACGCTTGATGCAACCGCAACGCCGCATGGGTTCGCATGCTTGACGATCACGCAGGCCGTTTCGTCAAACGATCGAACGCATTCCCAGGCAGCGTCGGCGTCTGCGATGTTGTTGTACGAAAGCTCTTTTCCATGCAACTGCGTGAAGCCCGCGAGCAGTCCATCACTGACGTTTCGATCACGGTAAAAAACAGCTTGCTGATGAGGATTCTCGCCATAACGCATCTGCTGCGCTTTTGACCATTGCTGCGACAGCACTTCCGGAAACGCGCCACGCGAGCCGTCATCGCCGAGTGATGTCAGATAGTTCGCGATCGCGCCGTCGTAATGCGCAGTGTGGGCGAAAACCTTTTTTGCCAACGTCAATCGTGTCGCCTGCGCAACCGCGCCCGTGTGCTGTAGCTCACCGCCGACCGTCGCATAGTCGACCGGATCGACGATCACGGTAACGCTTGGGTGGTTTTTCGCAGCCGCACGCAACATTGCGGGCCCGCCGATGTCGATATTCTCGATCGCATCGTCGAACGAACAGCCGCTGCGGGCTATCGTTTGTTCGAACGGGTAGAGGTTGACGATTAAAAGCTCAATCGGATCGATCTGATGCTCAGCCAGCGTGCGCATGTGCTCGGTGTCCGATTGCCGTGCAAGCAGGCCCGCATGAATACGCGGATTTAGAGTCTTGACACGGCCGTCGAGGATCTCAGGAAAGCCGGTGTAATTCGCAACCTCGGTGACCGGTATGCGTTCCCCGGCCAGCAGCTTTGCGGTGCCGCCGGTCGACAGAACGTGATAACCGAGAGCGCAAAGCTGCCGTGCGAACTCAACAATCCCTGTCTTGTCGGAAACGCTGATCAGCGCCCACCGACGTTTCGCCGAACTCATAACAGCCGATATTGCTGCAGCTTCTTGCGCAAGGTGTTTCGATTGATTCCAAGCAGCTCGGACGCCGCGCACTGATTGCCATCGCACTTGGTCATCGCAAACTGCAGAAGCGGCCGTTCGACTGCGGTTGTCACCATTTCGAGAAGGGCGTGCGGACGTGAGCCATCCAGGTCAGCAAAATACTGCTCGAGGCTGCGCACGACAGATTGTTCGAGCGTTTCTCCATTACGGGCACGACTGACACGCTCGCTAGTTGGATACGCAAACCGCGTTGCGGAAGTTGCGGGCCGGCGTGCAGCCCTGGCGGCCGGATTGGCTGAAACTTTCGGCATCACTGGCTTCCTGATTGCGTGACTAGTGCAACGTCCGGCTATCAGCCAACTCATAGACGAGCCGCTCGGAGCGCTCGCCGAGAGTGCCAAAAAACCCGTCGACCGCAGCAGCCTGTTCCGAGCAACTCTCGATCGCGTTGATACGCTCGCGAAATTGTTTTCCACCCGCCAATGCCGTTGTGTACCAAATGATGTGTTTGCGAGCGGTACGCACGCCAAGGTCACCATAGAAGCGGTAATGATCGTCAAGGTGATCGCGCAGTAACTCACGGACCTCCGCCACGCGAGGTTGTGGCAGATGAGAACCAGTCGCCAGAAAGTGCGCCGTCTCGCGAAAGATCCACGGCCGTCCCTGCGCGGCGCGTCCGATCATTACCGCGTCTGCACCGGTTTCTTCGAGCACGAACCTGGCCACCTGTGGCGTATCGACATCGCCGTTGGCGACAACTGGAATACCCACGGCTTGCTTCACAGCGCGGATCGTCTCGTATTCAGCGCGGCCCCGGAACCCACACGCGCGCGTGCGGCCGTGCAACGTCAAGGCCGCGACTCCGCTTGCCTCGGCCAAGCGCGCGATCTCCACTGCATTGCGATTCGATAAATCCCAACCGGTTCTAAATTTAAGCGTCACCGGCACGTCGACCGAACGCACCACCGCATCCAGGATGCGGGCGACCTTCGCTACATCCTTGAGCAACGCAGAGCCGCACGCGACATTGCACACCTTCTTGGCAGGGCAGCCCATGTTGATATCAATGATCTGGGCACCGCGGTCGACGTTGTAACGCGCAGCTTCGGCGAGCATTAATGGATCTGACCCGGCGAGCTGCACCGCGACGGGCGCGCGCTCCCCGTCATGATTCAAACGGCGTGCGGTTTTCTCGCTGGCCCACAGACGAGGATTCGATGCCGCCATTTCGGAGACGGCATAGCCCGCACCGAGCGCCTTGCACAACCGCCGATAAGGACGATCGGTCACACCCGCCATTGGCGCGACGAACACGTTATTGGGTAGCTCATACGGACCAATGTGCATTGCGATCGGAATTCGAGCAGCGACGGGGTGTGGGGATGGAAGCGATTTAAAACGGAAGCGACAATCTTAGCGAATAGGAAAAGCGGAAATAAATCTTATTTGCGCTTGATCAAAAGCGTACGCCGAACATGAGTAGCCGTGCAAACTCGCGTCGTAATTTCGGCACAACCGCCAATGCGGTAAGCCCAATCGACCGCGCCAGTGCTATCGGTGAAAACCGCGTGGAAAAAAAAGCCGGCGCAAAGCGCGTCAATGCGACGATCGCAGCGCGATCCACACGCCGCGATTGCGCATATCGATGCAAGGCCTGAACTGGATCCCGTGCTTCCACATGGGTGAAGCCAATCTGTTCAGCAAGAGCAACACCGTCGCGCAGCCCCAGGTTCAGTCCCTGGCCGGCGACCGGGTGCAAGGTCTGCGCCGCATTGCCAAGGTACACCATGCGGTGCTCAACCAGCTGATCGCGAGCCTGCTCGTGCAACGGATAGCGACGGCGCGCGTGCAGCGTCACGACACGCAAGGCGTTTTCACTGAAATGCGCAATCAATTCGTCGATGAAGGCGGAATCTTCCAAACCGATCCGCCTGTCTGCTTCCGCAGTCTTCATGCACCAGACAAGCGCACGTCGCTGCGTCGCCGCCGTGCTTGAAGGCAAGGGCAATAACGCTAACGGACCCTCGCGTGTGAAGCGTTCGAACGCTTCATCGCTGCCGATACCGGTGAGCTCCAGATCGGCAACCACGGCAGCGTGGGAGACCGACGCCGCACCGGTGTGGCCAAACCCCTCGGCGCTGATCGCCAGTGAAGCGCTGATACGCTGTTCGTTCTCGAATTCGATTTCGACGGAAGACGGTGACTGCCGCACCGCGACCACCTTGTGCGGACGCCGCAGCGTGATCAATTCGTTTGCCTCCGCCGCCGCGGAAAGCGTTGCAACGAGATCGCCATAACGAATTGTCGCGCCGAGAGTTTCAGCACCAAGCTCGTCATCATCGAGCACCGCGCGTCCAAAATCGCCAACTGAAGAAACAATCACGCTGCGAATTGGAGCCAGCGCGGTGGCCGGAAGCTCGACAAGTGCACGCAATGTCTGCAACGAGCCCAGCGACAGCGCGAGCACGCGTTGATCTGTGCGCGCCTGCTCAATCGTTCTTGCGTCGAACACAATGCTCGCCACTGACCGCTTTGCGAGAAGCAGCGCAAGCGTTAAACCCACCGGGCCGCCACCGAGTATCGCAAGCGGCTGCGACCCTGATTGCGTGACCGGCATACCGGATCCGCTTGTCATGGATGTGGTTGATCGATCGCACAGTCCAATCCGCGGTCGAGTTCGGCATCGAGTTGTGCGAGATCGTCCGGCGTACCAGCATTCCACCAACGCCCACCATAGTGCTCACCGCCAACGCGGTTGGCGCGCGCCGCTGTATAGATCCAGGGAAACAACGGAGCGCGGCGACCGGCCAATTCGCGCGTGAGCGGAGTGAAAAGGTGCGGCGAAAAAATTCCAATGTTTGCGTACGTGAGCCGCGGGGTCGCATCGGGATCTATGCGGCGCAACTCACCGTGCTCGACGAGTGCCATATCGCCACCAGAATGAAACGCCGGATTCTCTACCAGCACCATGTGGGCATCAAAGGTTCCTTCCTGTAACGCTTTGCTCGCGCTCGAAAGCATCCGGTACGAATAGTCCGTGACAATGTCGCCACTCGTGACAATGAACGGCGCTTGGCCGAGCGAAGGAAGCGCCTTCACGATGCCGCCGAGCGTTTCGAGCGCATCGGCGGCCTCGTTGCCTTCGCGCGAGTAATGCAGTGCAACTCCGTACCGCTTGCCATCACCCAATGCAGCCTCAAACTGGTCCGGCAGATGCGCGACGTTGATCACGATGTGGCGTATACCCGCGGCCACAAGCGCTTCTATCTGCCATTCGATCAGACGCTTGCCTCCCGCTTCGAGCAGTGGCTTCGGCGTGACATCGGTCAAAGGTCGCATGCGCTCGCCGCGACCGGCCGCGAGAATCAGAGCGTGGGTCGGTACGACACTCACTGCATCCCCAATTGATCGAATAATCGCGCAAGCGGCGCGAGGTCGTCGTAGCGCTGCGCCACCGCACTCACGTAGCCGATGAAGCGCCGCGCATCCTCCAGATAGCGAGGCTTGCCATCACGATATCGAATGCGCGCAAATATTCCCAGGACTTTCAAATGCCGCTGCAGACCCATCCATTCAAAATCGCGCCAAAAATCATCGAATTGAGCGTGCAACGGCAGAGCCGCAACGTGGGCACGGTCGAAATAAACTCGAGCCCATTCGCGCACCCGCGCTTCTTCCCAGCTGATGAACGCGTCGCGCAGCAACGAAACGATGTCATACGTAACGGGTCCGATCACGGCATCCTGGAAGTCGAGAACTCCGGGGTTCGGCGATGACAGCATCAGATTGCGCGGCATGTAGTCGCGGTGCACGAACACCGTAGGCTGCGCAAGGCTGGACGCCACCAGCCGCGCAAAAACATGCTCGAGCGCCTCCGACTGCGCCGGCGTCAGCGCTCGTTGAAGATGCCGCGCAACATACCAGTCGGGAAACAGCTGCAGTTCGCGCCGCAGCAGCACCTCGTCGTAGGCAGGCAAAACATTGATTGAGGTCGCAAGCTGCCATCGAATCAACGCGTCGATGGCATCGCTGAAAAGCTCCGGCGCATTCTGTTGGTTCAATACGCTCAGATACGTCGCATCACCGAGATCGCTGAGCAGCAGAAACCCCTGCGACAGATCGCTCCGCACAACCTCGGGGACGTGGACGCCGGCCTTTTTCATCATCGCTGCGACGCGCACAAATGGCCGCGAATCTTCGATGGCAGGCGGCGCATCCATCACGATCAATGTTCGGGCGTCGCCGTCAACCCGGAAATAGCGGCGCGAACTGGCGTCCATCGATGCGGGGCGCAGCGATGACGTGATCAGTCCGAGTTCGGGCGAAAGCGAGCTTAGCCACGCGGTCAGCGCGGTCAGGCGAATATCCTGCATTGGAACGTTCGATAGAGCGCTGAGTGTTGGGTCGCCGACGGCAGCGCGTAAGAGTAGCTTTAATGGCGGTGCCATAATCCGATGGCTCCGCACAGGCACATCGCTGGCCAGAAACGCCTTCCAGATTCTAAATGCCACGCCTGCCGCTCACCGCTCTGGTTAATCGCGTTCATTCCTTGATCTTGTTGCTTCTCGGGGGATGCCTGATGCTGAGCGGGACCGC
>JACCYC010000114.1 GCA_013696665.1 Burkholderiaceae bacterium
GACAAAATTCGAGAAGAGGCGAGACGGGCGGTGGCCGATCGAGATCGCAAGGATGCACTGGCCGTGCAGCTCGAGAACCAACTGCAGATCGACCGCGCCGCTCAGGAGCAGGCGCAGAGGCAACTTAAGGCACTCGAGAATGAGAATGCCCGGCTTAAGGAGGATTTGTCATTTTTCGAGAGCTTGCTTCCAACGCCAGCGAATTCGAAGGGCGTTGTAATTCGCAGCTTCCGGTTACAGGCGCTCAATGACGGAGGACGCGAAACAGGGCGCGAAGCGGTCCGTACTACCGCCAGCGGGCCCGCCCAGGAACCGCAGGCGCTGCGATATCGCTTGTTGGTACAGCAAAGTGGTCGGCCAGAGCGGGACTTCGTGGGTTTGGTGTCGCTGACGATCAGCCTTCAGCAGGGCGGGCGTCCCTGGATATTGCAATTGCCCGACACAACCGTTCCAGAAGCCGGTCCCGCGCCTTTGTCATTTCGGCACTATCAACGCGTCGAAGGGACATTTGAACTTCCGGAAGGCGCGGTAGTTCGATCGGTGCAGGTGAAGATTCAAGCGAATGGCGAAGTGCGTGCGCAGCAAACTTTCACAATGTGAGGTAACACGATGTTTGGAAACAAACCGGCACCCCCAAAGACCATCGGCACGCTGATTGGAAATGGCACCACGATTGAGGGGAACCTGTCCTATACTGGAGGGTTGCGCATCGACGGGACTGTGAAGGGCGACGTCCGTTGTGCCAACTCCGATGCCTGTATGGTCGTAGTCAGCGAAATGGGGCACATTGAAGGCGAGGTTCATGCAGCGCACCTGGTTGTCTCGGGTCGAATCACGGGCCCCGTACACATCAGCGAGTTGCTGGAACTTCAGCCGAAAGCGCGCATCACAGGTGATGTGCACTATCGGGCGATCGAAATACACCAGGGCGCAGTGGTCGAAGGCCGTTTGATCTACCAGTCGTCCGACAAGCGGCCAGCGACATTGAAATTGGCTGCCGGCGGCGCCATTTCAGAGACTTGAGCGCCGGGTGCGGCGCCTATACTGGGTCCAGTGCAAGCAGTTGCAGAGCTTTCAAATTGAATTGGAGTGATGGATGAACGCTGTAGCCGAGATGCCGGCCCCTTTGGTTTTTACGGACGCTGCGGCGTCCAAGGTAAAAAGCTTGATTGAGGAGGAGGGCAACTCCGATCTCAAGCTGCGCGTGTTCGTACAGGGCGGCGGCTGCTCTGGGTTTCAGTATGGTTTCACATTCGACGAAATTGTCAATGAAGACGATTCGACGATGGAAAAAAACGGCGTGATGCTGCTGATCGATTCGATGAGTTATCAGTATCTGGTCGGTGCCGAAATCGATTACAAGGAAGATCTAGAGGGCGCCCAGTTCGTGATCAAGAATCCGAATGCAACGACTACGTGTGGCTGCGGCTCTTCTTTCTCGGCATAACGCTGTGTACGGATAACAAAAAGGCGCCAGCGGCGCTTTTTACGTCTCGCTGAGGCTGGCGGCTAGGCGGCTGGATAAAGCGCACCGAGGACTCTACCTCCGCGCGCACCCGTCACGCTCGGAACGTTTCCGCTGCGCCGACTGATATGCGCATGTGCGAGCCAAGCGAACGCCAGCGCTTCGACGTGATCGGGCTCAACACCAAGGGCAGATGACGACATCACTGGACGCGGATTGCATTGTTCAGCGAGCACGCGCCGCAAGGTGTGGTTGCGCGTTCCACCACCGCACAAGATCACGTCGGCCGCCTGCGGAAACCAGCGGTCGATAGCGGAAGCCACCACTACGCAGGTCAGGCGCGTCAGAGTCGCAAGCACGACCTCGGGAGCGGGAGCTTGTCGCTTCGGATTCTTTGACTGCCCCAGAGCACGGCTTAACCACTCAGGCGAAAAAAGCTCGCGCCCGGTGCTTTTAGGCGGCGCCGCGGTGAAGAACGGGTCTGCAAGCATCACGTCGAGCAATTGCGCATCAGGTTCTGCTGACCCCGCTATCGCACCGTCGCGGTCAAATGGCAGGCCGAAATGTTGTTGCGTCCAGAAGTCGAGCAGCAGGTTGGCCGGGCCGCAATCGAAGCCGATCACTTCGCTTTCGAGCGCGCCGTTGCCGGGCACTCCGGTCAAATTACTAATGCCGCCCAGATTGATAACCGCGCGAGCACGTGCACCTGCAAACGCCGCAACATGAAACAAGGATGCCAGCGGCGCGCCGTGACCCCCGGCGGCGATGTCTCTGCTACGGAAGTCTGCGACGACGTCGATGCCTGTTAACTCGGCCAGCCACGCCGGCGCGTTGAGCTGCGTGCTGTAGCCCAGGTGCGGACGATGCCGCACCGTCTGACCGTGCGCACCGATCGCTCGCACCGACGCGCGCGGTACTCCGGCATTTCCCAGTAGTGCGTCGACACTCGCCGCATAAACATGCGCAAGTTCACGCGCCGCAGCGCCAGCACGCTCGATTTCATCGGCGCCCGATGAACACAGTGCGGCCAGCTCGGTGCGCAAGACGGGGGTGAAGGGCTGGTATCGATGAGCCAACGTTTTGGGAGGACACACCGAGCAATCAGCGAGCACGGCGTCGACGCCATCCAAGCTGGTGCCGGACATCAAGCCGACAAACAGCGACGCGTCGTCGGCCTGCGCAGTCATGCGCAGCAGCTAGCGCGGGCGGTCGAAGGCGATGCTGACACGCTCCAGCAAAGCGAGCTGTTCGCGCAGCGGTGCAGCCGAGGCAGCGAAGCTTGAGAGCTGCGTGGGCGCCAGCGGTTGCGCTGACGGCAACTCTGCCGTCAACGGATTTACGTGAATGTCGTGCACCTTCAATTCGAAGTGTAAATGCGGACCGGTAGCCCACCCTGTCATCCCGACCGCGCCAACGACGTCGCTTTGGCCGATTCGAACACCCTGCCGCAAGCCAGGCGCGATGGATTGCAAATGCGCATACAGCGAGGCGTGCTTGCCGTCATGCTGAATCTCGACCACGTTGCCGTAGCCGCGTTGCCAGCCGGCGAACAAGACCACGCCTTCGGCAATCGCACGTACAGCAGTACCGGCGGCAGCCGCGTAGTCGACGCCTCGATGAGCTGCGTCGTATCCAAAAATTGGATGCGTGCGGCTGCTACTGAAGCCCGAGCTCACGCGCGTGTAGACGAGCGGAGATCGCAAAAATGCCTGCTTTAGGCTGCGTCCGTCAGCTGCATAGAAGCCGCCATGCTTGGATCCGTTTGCGAACCAGTAGGCTGAAACCCGCTTGGCTCCAACTTCAAACTCAACCGCCAGCAAGCGTCCGGCGCGTAGATATTCACCCGACGCATACAGCGCTTCGTAGATCACCCGAAATCGGTTGCCGCGCTGCAAGTCGCGATGAAAGTCGATCTCGCTTTCAAGGGCATCGACCATCTGCTGCGCGACTGCATCGGGAATATCGGCTTCGTCGGTAGCGCCGAACAGCGACCCCCGCACCTCGCCCGCTTTGAGCTCAACTCGACGCTCGAGCGCTACGTCGGATTCCGAAACGCGAAACACCTGAGCTGCAGTCGAATTACGATCGAGCGTCAACACGCGCGAAGTTGCCAATACACCGTCGAGCTCACCTGCGCCATGTGCTTTAAGCCAGCGCAAGCGCCCGTCTGATGTGATGTTTGCTTGAATAAAGCGACCGGGAGCAAGCCGCACCAGGGCCCGCGCCGACGCATCTGTCTGAGCAAAGCGCAACGCGGAGGCGTCATCGATGCCGAGCCGACTGAACAGGGCTGCCAGCGTCTCTCCGCGCTGCACTCGCACTTCGCGCACGTGCGTATCTTCGCGGGCGACCAGCTCGGCGACCTGTTCGGCAATCGAGGGAGTGGCTACGGCTTCTATCACCGGCCGCATCTGCGATTCGTCCAACTGAAATGCTGTCGGTACGGCTGCGAGCGCTGCAATAGCAGCCGAAAGCGGAAGCAGCGACAAGACAGCTGATAACTCGATTCGCTTACGCTGCGTCCGATCGAGTTGTTTCCATTTTCTTGACACCAGACGAAAACCCAGTCGCGTGTCGTTTGCAAAAACTGCAAATCGTTTGGATAGAATCGACAATGGCATCTACCGAAGAAACTGAATGGAAAAAAGCGCACGCCACGGTGCGCTTTTTATTGACGGCGCAGTATAGACGCGAAGCGGGCGCTACGTGCCCGAACACTTGGACCTGATACCGCATACATGCGCACCCCGAGCAAAATTTACACGGTCGGACCGTCAGTGGAACATGCGCTTTCGCAAATAAAGCGCGGCTGCGATGAATTGATCGTGGAAGCCGAGTTCGCGCAGAAGCTCGCGCGCGCTGAGGCGACCGGGAGACCGTTGCGCTGCAAGCTCGGGCTCGATGCAACCGCCCCGGATATTCATCTTGGGCACACCGTGGTGCTTAACAAGCTGCGCCAGCTGCAGGATCTGGGTCACACCGTCATTTTCTTGATAGGCGACTTCACGGCGCTGATTGGCGATCCGTCCGGGCGCAACGCGACGCGGCCCGCGTTAACACGTGAGCAGGTCGACGAGAACTCCTGCACTTACTTCGACCAGGCTGGGTTGGTTCTGAGGCGTGACAAGACCGAGATCAGATACAACTCGGAATGGTCGGAGCCTCTCGGTGCCGCGGGGATGATCAAACTGGCAGCGCACTACACGCTCGCCCGGTTGCTCGAGCGCGACGATTTTGCAAAGCGCTTTCGCGATAACACACCCATTGCGATGCATGAGCTGCTCTATCCGCTGATGCAGGGTTATGACTCGGTGGCGCTCGAGTCGGATCTTGAACTGGGCGGAACCGATCAACGCTTCAACCTGCTGGTCGGGCGTGAGCTGCAGCGCCAATACGGGCAGGAACCGCAGTGCATTTTGACGATGCCGTTACTGGAAGGGCTTGACGGCGTTGAGAAAATGTCGAAGAGCAAGAACAACTACATCGGCATCACGGAGCCGCCTTTCGAAATGTTCTCGAAGACAATGTCAATCTCCGATGAGTTGATGTGGCGCTGGTACGACCTCGTGTCGCTACGGTCGAATGAGGAGATCAAAGCGCTAAAGCGGCAAGCCGTTGAGGGACGGAATCCACGCGACATCAAGGTGCTGCTGGCGCGCGAAATCGTCGCCCGTTTTCACTCCGAGCAGGCTGCAGAAGTTGCTGCATTCGAGTTCAAGTCGCGCTTCAAGATGGGCGCAATCCCGAACGACATGCCCGACGTGGCGGTGAAAAGTGTCAATGGTGGAATATCCATTTCCGCGCTGCTGAAGCAGGCGGGACTGGCGCCATCGACGAGTGAAGCGAATCGAAACATCGACCAGGGCGGCGTGAAGATCGACGGTTCGAAAGTTGATGATCGAGCGCTGATTGTCAGACCGGGGACGTACGTGGTTCAGGTCGGCAAGCGCAAATGGGCGCGCGTGACGGTGGCGTAATGAGTTCGCCGAGCGTTGCCGTCGTATCGTCGGTCATGCCAGTTAGTTTACGAACGCTCGCCTATGATGGCCGCCAATATAAGCTTCGCAATATGCGGGGAACACGATGAAGCTAACGAGTGATTCGATTCATGACCAGCAACCTATTTCCGCGGACTTTGCGTTCTGCAAGACCGACCCGACGAAGCATGTAACGCTGTCATCCAACCACAATCCTCAGCTTGCCTGGGACGAAGTTCCCGAGCATGCGAAATCATTTGCTTTGATATGCCATGACCCGGACGTGCCGAGTAGTCCGGAAGATTTGTTCAAGGAAGATCGAGAGATTCCTGCGACCTTGCCGCGGGTCGATTTTTATCACTGGGTATTGGTCGATATTCCGCCGACGCAGCGCGCAATCGAGGCTGCGACGTATTCGAAAGCGGTCAAGCCCCGTGGCAAGAATGGTCCTGCCGGGCCCAACAACACGCGCCAGGGGTTGAACGGGTACACGCAGTGGTTCGCGAATGACCACGATATGAACGGTGATTATTTTGGTTACGACGGACCGTGCCCGCCGTGGAACGACTCGATTGCGCATCGTTATGTATTCACGCTTTACGCGCTCGACATCGATCGTGTGCCGCTCGACGGCAAATTCACCGGCGCGGAGGTGCTGAAGGCCATCGACGGACATGTACTCGCTAAAGCAGAGCTGACCGGGACTTACACGCTGAACCCGCGGCTCACAGCGGATGCCGAATGAAGACGCAGCTGCTACTGGTACGGCACGGCGAAACTGCGTGGAACGCCGAGCATCGCATCCAGGGCCACCTCGATATTCCACTGTCGCCGATGGGCATGCTGCAGGCGGCTCAGCTTGCAGACTGTTTGACAGACGAACCGATCACGGCAATTTTTTCGAGCGAGCTCTCACGCGCCTGGTTAACGGCGGCGCCGCTCGCCGCGAGGCTGGGTCTCGACGTGATAGCAGAGCCTCGACTGCGCGAGCGCTCATTTGGAATCTTCGAGGGGCTGACGTTGGACGAGATTGCCCAGCGGCATCCAACGGAGTTTGCTCACTGGCGCGCGCGTGATTTGGCCTGGCGCCCGGACGGCGGAGAAAGTGGCGAGCAACTGATTGATCGCGTTCTGGCCGCGATCGCCGACATTGCAGCCCTGCATGTGGGGCAAAGGGTCGTACTGGTCTCACACGGTGGCGTGCTCGATGTCATCTACCGCAGCGCCCGGGCTCTGCCCTGGAACGCGCGGCGCGAGCATCAGATGCTGAACGCGGCGGTTAATCGACTGACTGCTACGGTTTCCCCGCTGATACTCGCGATCGAAAGCTGGAGCGACATCGCTCATCTGCAGGGCACGCGTGATGAACTGCTGGCCTAGTCAAATATTTGCGGGCGGCATCGGCGCCTGCGCTTCGACCGTCGAGGACCTTGATGTTTGATCGAAAGAGAGACACTTTGCAAAACAGCGACCCCGAAATCTGGTCTGCCATTTCGGGTGAACACCAGCGTCAGGAACAGCACATCGAATTGATTGCTTCCGAAAACTACGCGAGCCCGGCGGTTCTTGCGGCGCAGGGCAGTCAACTCACCAACAAATACGCGGAGGGCTATCCGGGCAAGCGGTACTACGGCGGTTGTGAGTTCGTCGATATCGCCGAAACGCTGGCGATCAACCGTCTCAAGCAATTGTTTGCAGTGCCCGGCGTGCAGATCGAGGCAAATGTGCAGCCTCATTCGGGCGCGCAGGCCAACGGCGCGGTATTCCTGGCGCTGCTGAGCCCCGGCGACACGATCATGGGAATGAGCCTCGCCGAAGGCGGGCACCTGACGCACGGTATGCCACTCAATATAAGCGGCAAGTGGTTCAAGGCCGTCAGCTATGGCCTGAATGACAGCGAGGGGATCGACTACGACTCACTTCGCACACTTGCGCAGCAGCACCGGCCGAAATTAATTATCGCGGGCGCGTCGGCGTATTCGCTGCGAATCGATTTCGCGCGCTTTGCGGAAGTTGCGCGTGAAGTCGGCGCCCATTTGATGGTCGACATGGCCCACTATGCTGGACTGATCGCGGCCGGTGAATACCCAAGCCCGATCGCGCATGCCGATGTCATCACGTCGACCACGCACAAGACGCTGCGCGGTCCGCGTGGCGGCTTGATACTGATGAAGCCGGAATTGGAAAAGGCTATTAACTCGGCTGTGTTCCCGGGCTTGCAGGGCGGCCCGCTGATGCACGTAATCGCGGCCAAGGCAGTCGCGTTCAAGGAAGCGCTGGCGCCGGAATTCAAGGCCTATCAGAGGCAGGTGATGACCAATGCCCGTGTAATGGCGGAGACTTTGGTCGAGCGCGGGTTACGCATTGTTTCGGGACGCACCGAATGCCACCTGATGCTGGTCGACCTGCGCTCGAAGTCGATCACCGGCAAAGAGGCAGAAGCGGTGCTCGGCGAAGTGCACATGACGATCAACAAGAACGCGATTCC
>JACCYC010000123.1 GCA_013696665.1 Burkholderiaceae bacterium
CCCGAATCATCAAAGTGGTGGCGGGCGACTGCGCGGCAACGCTCGACCGTGTTGCGACGATGTACGGCTCGATTATCAGCGCGGGCGTTCACCGTGCATCGAGTATCAAGGTTGCAGAAGCAGCGAAGGTGATCGAAAACACTCAGCGCGATCTGAACATTGCGCTGATGAATGAGTTGTCGCTGATTTTCCATCGGATGGATATCGACACGACCGAAGTTCTGGAGGCTGCCGGTACGAAGTGGAATTTTTTGCCGTTTCGTCCCGGCCTTGTCGGCGGGCACTGTATCGGCGTGGACCCTTATTACCTGACCCACAAAGCCGACAAACTTGGATATCACCCGCAGGTCATACTGGCGGGACGGCGCATCAACGATGGCATGGGCAAATTTATTGCCGAGCAAACGGTCAAGAACTTGATTCAGTCGGGCGTGGCGGTCAAGGGCGCGCAGGTCGTCGTGCTTGGTTTGACGTTTAAAGAAAATTGCCCCGATCTGCGCAATTCAAAGGTCATTGACGTTATTCGCGAGCTCGAGTCCTATGGGGTGTCCGTCACCGTCCATGACCCGGTTGCCGATGCGGGCGAAGCGATGGACCATTATGGGGTGCCGTTGGTCGGATGGGATGACTTGCCACGCGCGCACGCTTTAATTGCGGCCGTTGCACATCATGCTTTTCGCGAGAGATCTGTTGATCAGACGATCGAAAAACTGGCTCTCGGCGCGTTGTACGTGGATGTGAAATGCCACGCAGACGCCCCGGCGCTGAGGGCTCGGGGAATAAAAGTTTGGCGGCTGTAGGGCACGAACGAAGGGTTTATTCGCCGAAAGACACAACGTCGCGTGGCATTAAACCGACGACTGGCCATTGATGTCAGCCCACGGCCTGTATACCCTCCGGGAGGGACTGCAGAGTCACCCATACGGGCGCAACCCTGTCAAGCGCAATAAGCCGGGTTTTAATAACCGATAGTTTGATATTGGTTTGCGGAAATTCCGCCAACACTGAGCCGTGTCAACCAATCGGCTTAGCTGGGAGTTGAGTTTGGCTCGTCACATGGTCGCAAAATTGCTTGGCTAAAGTGTGGATTCCGTCGAGTAACAGACGGAGGGGGAAGGCGGTTAATGGCAATTAGGGGGAGTTGCAGTGCTGAGCTTATCGCGTCGTCAATTCTCCGCCGGGGCGTTGACCGAAATGGCGGTGTTTGCCGCGTGCTGCACGGCGACAATGTTGCTCGCCGCTTTTTTGCATCTGGGGCACTACGGGGTTAGCAGCGACTCAATCCTCGTACCGGCCGTTCAGTTCGCGTTAGTAATGACGGGCTTGGGCGTTGTGTTCGGCCTCTTTCGCGTGGGCGAGCCCAAATCGCTAACAGTTGTTTTTACCCGCACGGCAATTGTGCTTTTGGTTGGGTTTCCGATTGCGCACCTGTGGTTTGGGCTTGACAGCGCGGGCTTGGTCGCCCGCGAGGTGCTCGGGTCCGCGAGCCTCTATGCGCTTGCTGGTGTTGTATTTATACGCACTGGAATATCAGCGGTGCTCAGTTCAGGCGTGGGGTTGCAACGCATTTTGATTGTCGGCACCGGCGCTGAGGCCCGCGCAGTAGAAGCGGTGATCAATCAGGGGCCGCGCCGGTCGGTAGTCGTTGGGTTTTATCCCGTTGGCCCTGACGATGACCGTCCCATCACCAGAGTGCCGGGGGGCGCTTCGGCTTTCCCGCGCACGGCGGATTTACCCGGCATCGCGGAGCGCTTTAAAGTTGACGAAGTCATTGTCGCGGTGCGTGAGCAGCGAGGCGGCGTGCTTCCAATCCGTGGGTTGCTGGAGTGCCGGGCGCAGGGCGTGCGCGTACGCGATCTGTCCGCGTTCTACGAGCGGGTGCGCGGCGAAGTGCCGATCGAATCGCTGAAAGCTAGTTGGCTAATCTACGGCGACGGTTTTGCGCAAAATGCGACCCGCAGTTTCACCAAGCGCACATTTGACATCACGCTTTCTCTTGTTCTATTGGTGCTCGCGTTGCCCGTGATGCTGCTGGCCGCCGTTTTGATTTTCTTGGAAAGCGGGGCGCCGGTATTTTTCATGCAGGAACGCGTTGGCCGTAGTGGGCGACCTTTTCTGTGCGTCAAGTTTCGCAGCATGCGGACTGATGCCGAGGGCGACGGGGTCGCACGCTGGGCGACTGAAAATGATAGTCGCGTAACCCCCGTCGGCAGAGTACTGCGCAAGCTGCGCATTGACGAGTTACCGCAGCTATTTAATGTTTTAAGCGGTGAGATGAGCCTGGTCGGGCCACGTCCTGAGCGCCCCGCATTTGTAAGCGGGTTAACCGAGCAAATTCGTTTTTACGATCTACGCCACTCGATAAAACCGGGCCTGACCGGGTGGGCGCAGATTCGCTACGCGTACGGAGCATCGGTCGAAGACTCGCGGCGCAAACTGCAATACGACCTGTACTACGTCAAGAATCATTCACTCGCTCTTGATGTGTTGATCTTGATGGAAACGGTACGTGTCGTCTTGTTGGGTGAAGGGGCTCAGTAAGGCGAATACGCTGCTCTTCGATGTCCGGTAGTTGTAATAGACTGAATTCATGCAGGTATGCCGCTCAGATTGCGAGGGCGTGGGTAAGCAATTGTCTTGATGGTGGTTGAAGTTTCAGCGAAGGGAAGAGCCATGGCGTACAAAAAAGAAAGGTCGCACGCATTAGTTATCTTGGCGCTTGCGACTTCACTAGCAGCGTGCAGCACCGCGAGTTATCCGCCGGCGCCAACAGTCGCGGCGAGTCCGGATTACCGTTACGTCATTGGCCCTCTCGACACGGTCAATATTGTGGTTTGGCGGAACCCAGAACTGTCTGGAACGGTATCCGTGCGGCCTGATGGACGCATTTCTACACCGTTGGTCGAAGATGTACAGGCACTTGGCCGCAACCCTGCCGAACTCGCGCGCGATCTTGAAAAAGCGCTTGCCAAGTACATACGTGATCCACAAGTCACGGTGATGGTCACCAACTTTGCCGGTTCGTCGAGCGAGCAGATTCGCATCGTTGGCGAAGCCGCGAAGCCACAAGCCATTCCCTACCGGCAGAACATGACGGTGTTGGATGTGATGATTTTGGTGGGTGGGCTTACCGATTTTGCCGCCGGCAATCGCGCAGTTCTGGTGCGCGGTTCGGAAAAGGGAAAGCAGTACAACGTGCGCCTGGCGGATCTGGTGCGGCGAGGAGATATTTCAGCCAATGTGGATGTGCGGCCGGGCGATGTTCTGATCATTCCGCAGAGCTGGTTCTAAATTGAGTCTCATCGTGCTGTTGCGTCTGTCATTATCTTTTTAGAGTAATCAATGGACGAGTTACTTCGGCAGTTCTGGATGATTGGCGGAGCAATGTGGCGCCGCCGCTGGGTCGGACTAGCAGTCGCTTGGCTAGTGGCTGCTGTTGGCTCCGTGGTCGTGTGGCGCACGCCCGATCGCTATGAGGCTAGCGCGCGCGTCTACGTCGATACGCAAACAGTGCTGAAGCCATTGCTGGCGGGCCTGACGGTGCAACCCAATATCGACGAGCAAATCGGCATGCTCGCTCGCACGATCGTCGCGCGCCCGAACATTGAAAAGATCATGCACAACGTAAATCCCGACGCAGCCGCCTCGTCGGAGATTCAGCGTGATCAGCTCGTTGATAGTTTGACGAAGCGCATTCGATTCACTGGCAGCGTCCGCGAAAACATTTACACCATTGCGTACCAGGACACGAGTCCGGACCGCTCCAAGCGCGTCGTGCAGGACCTGCTTGCCCTTTTTGTTGAGTCAGGGCTGGGCGATAAGCGGCGTGACAACGAATCGGCGCGCCGTTTTATCGACGAGCAGATCAAGGGGTACGAGCAGAAGCTGGCCGACTCCGAAAACCGGTTAAAGGAGTTCAAGCTGAAGAATATGGGAGTTACGAGCGGCACGGGCGCCGATTACTTCACGAGAATGAGCACGTTGACCGAGGAAGCTGCGAAGGGGCGTCTGGAGCTACGGTCAGCTGAGCAAGCGCGCGACGCTTACCGGCGCGAACTGACTGGCGAAGAGCCAATCATGCTACCGGACGCTGGTGCCACCGCAGGTGCGAGCGCGCTCGCTTCGGAGTACGACGCTCGCATCGATACACAGCGCAAACAGCTGGATGATCTGTTACGGCGCTATACCGATCAGCACCCCGACGTGTCGTCCACGCGCAGATTGCTGACCCAACTGGAGGAGCAGAGGAAGCAGGAGATCGAAGCGCGTCGCAAAGCGGCCTCGCAATTGCCGCCGCGTTTGTCGGCATCCACCAATCCGGTATTTCAGCGCATCAAGATTGCTCTGGCGGAAGCTGAGGCAAACGTTGCTTCGCTGCGTGCGCGTGTTTCAGAAACCGAAGGGCGCCTTGCGCAGCTGCGCGCCATAGGAGGCAAAGCGCCTGGGATTGAGGCTGACTTGGCGCAGTTGAATCGAGACTACGCCGTGCTACAAAAAAACTATTCGGAGCTAGTCAGCCGGCGCGAGTCGGCCTCAATGGGAGGCGATGTCGATTCCGCCGGACAATTGGCCGCGTTTCGCATCATTGAGCCACCGCGGATTGCGCCCAACCCGATATTTCCAAATCGAATCGCGCTGATTTTCCTTGTGCTTCTATCTGCGCTCGCCGCGGGCTTAGCCGCAAGTTTTGCAATGGCCCGGCTGTTTCCCACGTTTCATGGGGTTTCAGCGCTACGCGAGTTCACCCAGCGGCCCGTCCTCGCTAGCGTGTCAATGTTAGAGACGAGCGCAGTGCTTTGGCAAAAACGTTTAGCCAACCTGGCATTTCTCGGCGGATTTGCGACGTTGTTGGTCGCACACGGTGTATGGGCTACGTGGGCCGCAATGAATGTGAATACGCGCGTCTGAGGAATAACGACTTGAACATAATTGAACAAGCTGCCCGTCGCCTTGCGCAACTTCGAAGTGCCGGGGTGGACGCAAGGCCGGATGCTGACACTGCGCTGCGGGAGATCAATAGTGGTCAGGATGCGCTCCGCGCCGATGTTGCCCGCAATTTCGACGCTCCTATTTTCAGAGGCGATAGTGAGACGGCCGAGGCTGGTCAAACCGTTGCGTCGCCGCAGGTCGAGATCAACCTCGACCGCTTGTCCGAGATGGGTTATATCTCGCCGCACGCGCCGTCATCGCGCCGTGCTGAGGAGTTCCGCATGGTTAAACGGCCGCTGCTGAACAATGCGCGCGGCCATTCGGCAGCACCGGTCGTCAACGCTAACCGCATCATGGTTACCAGTGCCTTGCCGCGCGAAGGAAAGACATTCGTTTCGATCAACCTGGCGCTTTCAATTGCACTCGAACGCGATACGACGGTGTTGCTGATCGACGCCGACGCGACACGGCCGGCAATACTTGAGCGGTTGGCTCTGTTGCCGGCAAAAGGCCTGCTGGATGTTTTAAGCGAACCCAACCTCGACTTTCAAACACTGCTGCTGCGAACAAATGTCGAGCGGCTTTTCATTCTTCCCGCCGGAACGTTGCAGGACAACGCAACTGAATTGCTGGCGAGCAGGCGTATGAGCATACTGATCGAAAAGCTCCAGGCGCGAGCCCCGAACCGCATCCTGGTGTTTGATGCGCCTCCACTCCTGGGCTCTACAGAATCGCGTGTGCTTGCCTCACACATGGGGCAGATTGTCCTCGTGATTGAAGCAGACGCTACGGCCCAGCGCTCTGTGAACGATGCGCTGGTAGCGCTCGAAAGTTGCCCGGTGGTTATGACGCTGCTGAACAAGGCGGCGTCTTCAGAGGCTGGCTCGTATTACGGCTCGCGCGAGAGTTGAGAACGTCGTGTCGGCACCCAGAGCACCACTCGAGTGTTTGAGCAGTCTTCCCTGCCGCGCGCTCGCGTGCGCGGTGGTAATACTCGCTTACTCTGCCTCTGCGTTTGCGCAGCGGTGGACCATCGCGCCCAGCATCTCCGCGCAAGCTACGCTGACTGACAACGCCCGCTATGACGTCGGCTCGCAACGCGAAGCCGACTTGATATTCAACATTTTCCCTGCCATTAGCTTTTTGCGCGAGGGGCCACGGTTGCGCGTTAACGGCGCTGCCTCGCTGAATTTCATTGGTTACGCCAACGGCACCCAGACCAGTCGTGTGCTGCCGCAGGCCAATATCCTGGGCAACCTTGAGGCGATCGACCGCCTGTTGTATATCGAAGGATCGCTGCTGACAAATCAGGAAGTGCTGAACCCGTTTTTCACACAGTCCGATACGGATTCGACGTTTAACAAATACACCTACACACAAGCGCGGATTTCGCCTTACCTGCAGGGCAGATTTGGCGACGACTGGCGGTTTCTGGTGCGCAGTGATAACTCTTACACCTACACGTCGCAATCCGACACCGCCTTATCGGATGCCTACTATGGGCGGCACCTTGCCGAGTTGGTGCGTATCGCGACGCCCCTTGGAGGATCCTTCCGAGTTCAGAGCGACGTCACGCGCTTCAACGATCAATCGGAAGCCGATCAGCATCTCGAGGTTGCGCTGGCAACGGTGAATTACGCCTTCACCCCGCAGTTTTCTTTGGGTTTGCGGGGCGGCTATGAGCGCTCGAATTACACGAGCGATGAGGTGTCAGGGCCAGTTTACGGCGCTGAGCTCGCATGGTTGCCGAACCCCCGCACGCGGCTGGCCGGATTCTGGGAGAGCCGGTTTTTCGGGCCTAGTTATCAGGCTGGCTTTTCCAACCGTCAGCGGCGTTTCGCTACCGATCTCTCCTTCTCGCGCTCGGTCACGACATACCCGCAACTGATCCTGCAGTTGCCAGCGACCGGCAACGTAGCCGGCCTGTTGAACGCAATTCTGATTGCGCGCTTTCCGGATCCGATCGAGCGCGCTCAGCAGGTGCGCGATCTGATCGCTCGCCAGGTCTTGCCTTCGTCTCTGCGGGGAGCCGTAAATATTTTTTCACAAAGTGTGAACGTCCAGACCTCGGGGTCTGCAACCTTTGCATTAACCGGCGTGCGCAATACCCTGGCGTTGAATCTGTTTTATTCGAAGACCGACCAGTTGCCAGATGCGGTTATCCCGCCGACATTTATCATTTTCAACAACAATACGCAGAGAGGCGGCTCGCTGTCTCTGAATCATCGGTTAAGTCCGGTGATGGCGTTTAATGCTTCTATCGGCCGGCGCGAAACACGCGGCTTCGACCAGAACGCCGCTAGTGTGGCCGAGCAGAATACGGTGGAATTGCAGGCCACCCGGCAGCTGACACCGCGCAGTCAAGCGTTTATCGGCGCGCGCTATCAGCAACAGGATTCCAATGCGAGTTCAAGCCGCGACACCCACGAAGCGGCCGTCTTTGTTGGCTTTGCGCGCCGGCTTTAGACCGCGATGTTTGAAACTTTCTACGGATTGACCGGAAAGCCTTTTCAGCTAAGTCCGGATCCCG
>JACCYC010000185.1 GCA_013696665.1 Burkholderiaceae bacterium
ACGATCGTAGGTCGGCGAATCGGGCCCGACCGCTTCCTTGATCTTTGCAAGCTCCTCCGGAATCAGCGTCCGCAGCAGCGGCGCGGTGATTTTGCGCCCGTCGTCAAGAACACCTTTCGGCGAGCGAATCCATTGCCAGACCTGAGAACGGCTGATCTCCGCGGTGGCGGCGTCTTCCATCAGATCGTGAATCGGCACGCAGCCGTTGCCCGCCAGCCATGAACCGAGGTAGTGAATTCCAACATTCACATTCATCCGCAGACCCGCTTCGGTAATAGGCGCTTCAGGCTGAAAATTCAACAAATCTGCAGCCTTGACGGCAACGTCATCCCGCTTCTTGTCGATCTGGTTGGACCGGTCTCCGAGAACTTTGACGAACTGCTCCATCTCGATCGGGACCAATCCCGGGTGCGCGACCCAACCACCGTCATATCCATCGTCGGCATCACGCTGCTTGTCGTTGCGAACGCCTGCCATTGCCGCTTCGTTCTTGTCAGAATCGTTCTTAATCGGTATCAACGCGCTCATGCCTCCAATCGCAGGGGCGTTGCTCTTATGGCATGTCGCCAGCAACAGCAGCGCATAGGCGCGCATGAACGGCGCGGTCATTGTCACTTTGGCGCGATCCGCCAACACGAAGTTCTTGTCGAGCTTGAACTTCTTGATGCACGAAAAAATGTAATCCCAGCGGCCTGCGTTCAGCCCCGCAGAATGTTCTCGCAGCTCGTACAGGATCTCATCCATCTCAAACGCGGCGAGGATTGTCTCGATCAAGACGGTTGCCTTGATCGTGCCTTGCGGAATTCCCAGCACCTGCTGCGTGGCAACGAAAATATCATTCCATAGGCGGGCCTCGAGGCGAGACTCCATCTTCGGCAGATAAAAGTAAGGACCACTGGCGCGCGCCATCAACTCCTTGGCGTTATGAAACATGTAAACGGCGAAGTCGAAGATCCCCCCGGAAACCCTTTGGCCGTCGACCAGCACATGCTTCTCGTCCAGGTGCCAGCCGCGCGGCCGAACCACTAGGATCGCGACCTTTTCATTGAGCGCGTACGTCTTCCCGCCCTGCTGTAATGAAATGTCCCTTCGAATCGCTTGCATCAAATTGAGCTGCCCGGTGATCTGATTGCTCCAGTTGGGTGCGTTGCTGTCCTCAAAATCGGTCATGTAGGAGTCCGCGCCCGAGTTCAGCGCGTTGATGACCATCTTGCGCTCCACTGGCCCGGTAATTTCAACACGGCGCCGCAGCAGATCGGCTGGCAGCGGCGCGATCGTCCACTGGCTTTCTCGTATTTGCTTTGTCTGCTCGAGAAAATCGGGGCGCTCGCCGGCATCGAGCCGTTTGGCGCGCTCAACACGCTGTGCCAGAAGTTCCTGCCTGCGGGGTTCGAACGTGCGGTGCAGGGTCGCCACGAGGCCGAGCGCTTCGGGCGTCAGAATGCGCTCGAAACCCTGCATCGACGCGTTGAGTGAAACGCCGTTGGCGTCTGTCATGCTGGCAGCTCTCCTTGCTGATGAATATTCTGCAAAACGAATTCAGCGGCTTCCGAGAGACTCTCACCGACTCCGCTTGGCTTGACTCCAAGGTGTTCCAGCGGAGCGGCCGCCCGATTTACCCAAAAGCTGGTGTACCCATACCAGGCGGCGCCGCAGGCGTCCCAGCAGTTGCTGGAAACGAAAACGATCTGATGGGGCTGTACCTTCAGCGCGCGCGGCCCGAGCGCGTAAACCGAGGGAGCGGTCTTGAATGCACGCGCCTGCTCGGCTGAGAGAACGAGGTCGATGTATCGATGCAGCCCGGATGTGACGAGAACCGTCTCGAGCATTTCGGAGTCGCCATTTGAAAGCACGCCGAGGCGGGCACCCGAGTCGTGCAGGCGGGCCAATGCAGGCGCCACGTCAACAAAGGGGGCCAGCCGCTTGTACTCGTCCAGCAGCCGGCCAACATCGCCTGGCGCAGCGTTGAGCTTCAGCGCCTCCAGAGAATATTCAAGCGCGTCGCGCGTGACCGAAGCAAAGCTTGCGTAGCGCCCGGCCATCGTGCGCAGCTGCGAATATTGAATCTGTTTTTCGCGCCACAGACGCGCAAGCTGCTCTCCGTTGCCTGCGAAAAGCTCTTCTGCCCGGCGCGTAACCGAGTAGACGTCGAGCAGCGTCCCAAAGACGTCGAATAAAACAGCGGCACCTTGATTCATGCCGCTAGTTTAAAAGCGTTTTCGCTACGCGGCCTGCTTGTCTTCCTTGTGGTCGAAAAACTGCTCGTCCTCGGTCGATCCGCGCAGCGCCGAAGTGGAAGATTGCCGCTCGATTGTGGTCGTCACCGCGTCGAAGTAACCGGTTCCGACTTCGCGCTGGTGCTTTACCGCGGTAAATCCCTTGTCGGCGGCCGCGAACTCCGCCTCCTGCAGCTCGACGAAAGCACTCATCTGATTGCGCGCATAGCCGTGCGCAAGATGGAACATCGAGTAATTGAGCGAGTGAAAGCCGGCCAGCGTAATGAACTGAAACTTGTAACCCATTGCGCCAAGCTCCCGCTGGAAGCGCGCGATCGTCGAGTCATCAAGATTCTTTTTCCAGTTGAACGACGGCGAACAGTTGTAAGCCAACATTTTCCCCGGGAACCGCTTGTGAACCGCTTCTGCAAACGACTTTGCGTAAGACAAATCCGGCTTGCCGGTCTCACACCACACCAGGTCAGCGTAGGGAGCGTAGGCAAGCGCTCTGGACACGGCTTGCGGCAGGCCCGGCGTAGTACGAAAGAAACCTTCGATGGTGCGCTCGCCAGTCAGGTGCGGTACATCGTTTTCGTCAACATCTGATGTCACCAGATCGGCGGCTTCTGCATCGGTACGCGCAATCAGTAGTGTGGGCACGCCGCATACGTCGGCGGCCAGCCTTGCAGCAACCAGTTTCGCCACGGCTTCGCGCGTCGGCACCAGAACCTTGCCGCCCATGTGACCGCATTTTTTAACCGACGCCAATTGGTCCTCGAAGTGCACGCCCGCCGCGCCCGCCTCGATCATTGATTTCATCAACTCAAATGCATTGAGCACGCCACCAAAGCCTGCTTCGGCATCTGCGACGATCGGCGCGAAGTAATCCACGTAGCCCGGATCGCCCGGATTTTTGCCCTCCATCCACTGGATCTGGTCCGCGCGACTGAACGTGTTGTTGATACGCCGCACGACGGCCGGCACAGAGTTGGCGGGATACAACGATTGATCGGGATACATCTCACCAGCGAGATTCGCATCACCGGCAACTTGCCAACCCGACAGGTAAATTGCCTTGAGCCCCGCCTTGACCTGCTGCATCGCCTGATTACCCGTAAGCGCGCCCAGCGAGTTGACGAACGGCTCGGCATTCAGCAGTCGCCAGAGCTTTTCGGCACCGCGTTTGGCAAGTGTGTGTTCCAACTGCACCGAGCCACGCAGGCGTACGACGTCTTCGGGACCGTATCCGCGCTTGATTCCTTTCCAGCGCGCACTTTCGTTCCAATCCTTTTGAATACGTTGCGCATCGAGCTCGCGAGCCGTCATTTCTTACCCTCCAATGAAAGCCCGCTGTCCACGGGCGCATCTACGGAAACCAGCCGGTAGCGTACGAGCGTCCTTGCGTTGCAGCAACTAAAGGGACTTCTATAAGAATTAATTTATTTCCAATGTTGCCAACAGGTTATCGATGAAAGTTCGCATTGCGGAATGCTGCGTGACGATTTGAACTTTCACTTGGTGCCGCGCACCAACGTGTATTCCGCATTACGAAATATGTAGCGAAAATCTGAAACATCTGAATACGTGCATCTGTCGCACTGACACACCAGAACAAATTGGATGCAGGTGTCCGCTCATTTCGGGCAAATCCCGATGACCCTGATCTGCCACATTTGCGTTATTCGAAATCAGCGCAGGCAATGGGCTTGCGCAGAACCTAGCGCGAGCACCATGAACGTCCTTGGAATTCAACTCAACTCCCCTTCCCTGATGGGCCTGCTGCGGATGCTCGGCTTCACGCTGACAGCGATTGCTATTGTCGAGGTGGCTGATGCGCTGGCTTCGAATGTGTGGGCCAGCGAAGGGTCGCTGTCGTTTATCGTCGGCGGCTTCTCGGGATTTCTGCTCAACGAGTCCGGCGGGGACTTTTCGAAGCACGGCTGGCGTGCCTTCGCGTTGCTAATGGCAATCGCGATTTTCGTATTCGCTGCGTTTAGCCTGATTTTCTAGTCGGCTCTCGTCACGCCGCAACCGAGCGGTTACGCGCGACCGTACCGACCCGCATCGCCGTCAACAGGGCGGCAATCTGAAGCATCGCAACGGCCACGAGCGCCGTCTGAAACCGGCCTGCGTCAAGGACCGGGCCAAACACCAGCGGCGACATTGCAAGTCCAATGTCAAGACCCGAGTAGACGAATCCGTAGATTCGGCCAAACGATGTCTTACCAAACTGACTGGTGGCGGCGCGACGCACCAACAGGTCGCGGTTTGGGCCTGAAGCCCCGACGCCAAAACCCATTAAAGCCATCAGCGGAAACACCAAAGTCGCAGTAGGCGCCCCCGACGCAAGCATCAAAGCCATCACCGCACTGAACCCCAAAGCAACGGCGATTAACCGATCGTTGCGATCGTTGCGCGACGCCAGAAAGCCGCCGGTTATCGTCCCGGCAGCGCTCCCCAGCAAGTACGCCGTCAAACTTCCTGTAGCCGCCACCAACGACATCGAATAAACATTGCCCAATATCGCGGGGGCGTAGTTCTGCAGGATCCCGAACGCGGCGGTACTGAAAAAGAAAAAGGCAAAGCAAAGCCACACGGGTAACGAGCGCAGGAAGATCAGCTGCTTCGATCCGCGCCCAGCGCCATCGGCCTCGGCGACATCTGTGTGACTGGGAACAACCAACTCAGCCGCCGCGTTCGCCAGCACCGAGCGCCGCAATAGCAGGACTAGCAAGACAGTCGCTCCGACGCCCGCTGCAGCGAATCCCGCCATCTTCCATCCGGCAACGGTGGCAATGCCGGCCATGAATACGGGGGCCGATGCCCAACCAAGATTTCCCGAAAGCCCGTGCACCGAAAACGCATGGCCAAGCCGCGGCTGTGCAACGCGGCGATTCAGCAATGTGAAGTCGGCCGGATGGAAGATGCTGTTGCCCAATCCCGCCACCGCAGCGGTTACCAGTAGCATCGCATAGCTGTTCGACAGTCCGAGAATCACGCCAGACAACGACAACAGACCCATACCGAAGTAAAGCGCCGGTCGCGACCCGACGCGGTCGACGACAAATCCTGCCAGCGCCTGACCGACGCCGCTGATCACGAAAAATGTCGTCATCAGCAACCCGGCTTCGGTGTAGGACAGATCAAAATCTTTCATCAGCCACGGGAACAACGGCGGCAACATCAGATGAAAGAAATGCGAGGTACCGTGCGCCAAGCCAATCAAGCCGATCACTTCGGCATCATGTCGCAACGACGAGTCAACTGAAGACGGAGACGATGAATTCATTTCGCAAGCACACGCCGGATTGCAGCCAGACGAATGTAGCAGTTAGACAGCGTTTGTTAAGCGTCGCAGTGTGTGTTGCAGCTTTCGTGCTCACGTGCGCTGCGACTGCGGTATCAGCGCAGAACGTTGCGGTGCGAATCATCGCAATCAATGACTTTCACGGTCACCTTGAAGCCGCTGACAACACCATTGCAGTCCCCAATCCCTCCAATCAGGGCGGGACGCTACCGCTCAGAAGCGGTGGCGCCGCTTTTCTCGCGGCGCGAATCGCGCAGCTGAAAGCGGAGAACCCGCGCAACGTCGTCGTTTCGGCAGGCGACCTGATTGGCGCGTCACCGCTGACGTCCGCCTTGTTTCACGATGAGCCGACGATCGAAGTGATGAATGCAATCGGGCTCGAATTCAGCGCGCTGGGCAATCACGAGTTCGACCATGGGGTCAGGCATCTGCTGCGGCTGGCCAACGGCGGTTGCGAACCGCAACCCACGGGTAACCGTCAGAGCTGCGCAGCGGCAGATCGAAAGTTTTCCGGCGCGCGCTTTCCGTTCGCTGCGGCCAACGTGGTTCACCGTGAGCGTGACGAGCCGCTGGTGGCGCCAACTTGGATCAAGACCTTTGACGGCGTGCGCATTGGATTCATCGGTGCCGTGACGCGGTCGACACCGGGCACCGTGGTGCCAGCCGGAATCAGGGACCTTCGCTTTGTCAGCGAGGCCAAGGCGTTGAACGAGTATGCAACGCAGCTGCAGGCTCAGGGTGTGCAGGCAATCGTCGCGGTGGTGCACGAGGGTGGCGAAAGCGAGGGCGGCTATGACGGCTGCCGTAATCCACGCGGAGCAATTTTCGACATCGTGCGCGACCTCGGTCCCGCGATCGACGTCGTGCTATCGGCGCACACGCATCGCGGCTACAACTGTGACATCGACGGCCGAGTCGTGATTCAGGGCGCGTCGTACGGGCGATTGGTATCGGTCGTCGACATCGAGATCGACCGCACCAGCGGCGACGTCGTGCGCGAGCGCACACGTGCACGCAATGTGCCGGTTCCGAACGGAACGGGCACCGACCAGCGGCTGCGCACCCTGCATCCGCCGCTTTTGCCCGATCCCACTGTTGCTGCAATCGTTGAGCATTACCGCAAGCTTGCTGCGCCGCTCGCTCAGCAGCCGGTCGGGCGCATCGTGTCCGAATTCGATCGGCGCGTAGCCGCGGGCGGCGACTCGGCTCTCGGTCGATTGATAGCCGATGCTCATCTTTCAGTTACGCAAACCACCGGCGCTCAAGTCGCTTTCACCAATCCAGGAGGTCTGCGTGCCGACTTGCGCGCAACCGGCGGCGACGGTGTCGTGACCTACGCCGATGCTTTCAAGTCGCAACCGTTCGGCAACACCCTGGTTACCGTCACGCTGACTGGTGCCCAACTCAAGCAGTTGCTCGAGCAGCAGTGGAGCGCGACACGAGGCGAGCGTGCGCGCATGCTGCAACCGTCGCACGGCTTTTCTTACACATGGCGCGCGGGTAGTGCGCCCGGGAACCGCGTGATCGCCACTTCGATGCAGCTCGACGGGCGCACGATCGGACCGGATCAGCGCTACCGAGTCACCGTCAACAACTTCCTGGCCGACGGCGGCGATGGCTTTCGCGTGCTGCGCGAGGGCAATGATCGTGTGGGTGGCCCGATCGACATCGATGCGCTGACCGCACACCTGAAAACGTCACTCGCCTCGCAGCCGCTGCAACCCGACACGACCGCGCGCATCGTGCGCCGCTGAGCCCGCAAGTAGCCTCGCGCCGGTGCGATAATCCGGGCTCTGCTTGGCAAGGTTGAACCATGCGCCGTACCCGAATCAGCTCGCGCTCGCGCCAGTCCGTAGATGCCCAGACACTGGGCAAGCTTGCGCGTCGCCTCTCCGAATCTGGCAGCCGTCTCGAACAACAGCTTTGGCAGCGGCGATTGATTGAACTGATCAACGATCGCATCGGGCGCCGCGACGATGACGCGGTGGAAGCCGCGCTCGACGATCTCGCGCGATCGAATCAGCCTGCTTACGACGAGCTGGCGGATCTCGCTGAAAGCTGCGCAGAAAGCACCGTGGTCGAGATCGACGGTCAGCCGCACGACGCGCTGCTGCTTGTGCTGCCCCTGCTTGCATGGTCACGTTATCGGCTGCCGACCACAACGCTTGCCATGCCCGTTTGCGACAGTTTGCGCGCACATGTGACCGGTCATTTGCTCGCGCGAGACGCGCGTATCGCGCTCGCTGACTACCTGTTTTCGATCGACCAGCTGCCGGAGGCATTCGCCGATGTACGGCGACAGATCGAACAGCTTGGCGATGCCGCGGCCGAAGGAATTACGTTGCACATCGATTCGAAGAAACTGCGTGAGCCCGTCGCAATGCTGGCGGACACGCGTTACCTGCTGATCGGCATCGCTGCTCGGCAGGGTTCAGCGCTTTACCACTGGCAGGAATCCGGCGTTGACCCAGACTCCAAAATCGCTGCTCTGGCCGCTTTCAGCGAGCAGGTTGCTGCAGTGCTGCAGCCGGCCATGACGGGTTGCCGATTCCGGGTGCTCCCCCCCAACGCGTTTCATGCTTCGCTTCGATATGCCGACCGTGAGCTGCGCGAATTTTCGCTCGAAGCAGCCGTGTCTTATCTGAAGCTCGCCTACGATTTTGCGCCGGGCGCACTGACTGCCGCCTATGGGGTTTTCGAAGACTCGAGCGGCGCATCGGGCGGCGAGGTGCGCATCGGGCTCGCCAAATCGAACCAGGACGACGACGTCATTGAAGGCATCGTCTGGCCGCTTCTCGGCGACGATGACGAGCAAACAATGGACGAGGTCGACAAGGCGCTGAAGACGCTCAGCGTCAATCGCGCCGTAGCGCATGCGCATCGCTTCCCGCTCGAATTTTGTGACGACTGCGGCGCGCCGATGTTTCCGAACGCAGCTGGCCACGTGGTCCACGCCGAACCGCCTGAAGAAGCAGAGGACCGGCCGGCCGCGCCGTTACATTAACTTCGGCGCACCGCGCCCTTAGTGAACGATCCGGTCGAACGTGAACTTGCCGTTTTTGAAATCGACCGGAATCACGTCCTTCGGTCCGAAACGCCCTTCAAGCACAAGCTTGGCCACGGGATTTTCGATCTCTTGCTGAATCGCGCGCTTCAGCGGCCGCGCGCCGTACTGTGGATCGAATCCCGCTTTTCCGATCTCGGCCAGCGCGGCGTCGCTGACTACCAACTTCATTTCCTGCGCAGCGAGTCGCTGTTCGAGACGATTGAGTTGAATCCGCGCGATCGCCTGAATCTGTGTTGAATCGAGTGCGTCAAACACGACAATCTCGTCCAGACGATTGATGAACTCGGGGCGAAAATGCTTTCGCACCTCAGCCATTACGGTCTGCTTGATTAACGTCGAGGACTGGCCTGCCATCCGCTGGATGTCGTGCGATCCGAGATTGGACGTCATCACGATCACGGTGTTCTTGAAGTCAACTGTGCGTCCCTGCCCGTCGGTCATACGGCCGTCGTCGAGTACCTGCAGCAGCACATTGAAGACGTCCGGATGCGCCTTCTCGACTTCGTCGAACAGGATGACCGCATACGGCTTGCGGCGTACCGCCTCGGTCAACGCGCCGCCTTCGTCGTAGCCGACATAGCCGGGAGGCGCGCCGATCATGCGTGCGACCGAATGCTTCTCCATGTACTCGCTCATGTCGATACGAATCAGCGCATCTTCGGTATCGAACAGAAATTCCGCAAGCGCGCGTGTGAGCTCGGTCTTGCCGACACCTGTCGGACCCAGAAACAGAAACGATCCATACGGACGGTTCGGATCCGACAAACCTGCGCGCGATCGACGCACCGCGTCGGACACCAGTCGAACCGCCTCGTCCTGCCCCACGACGCGACGATGCAGGAATGTCTCCATGCCGAGCAGCTTCTCGCGCTCGCCCTGCATCATCTTGCTTACCGGAATGCCGGTCGCGCGCGACACCACTTCGGCGATTTCTTCGGCGCCAACCTGAGTTCTCAGCAGCCGCGGCTTGTCGGCGGGCGAGTCTGCGCTTTCGGCCTGCTTCAGCTGCGCTTCAAGCTGCGGCAGTTTTCCATATTGAATTTCGGCGAGCTTGTCGTACTGGCCCTTGCGCTGCAGCTCGGCCACTTGCGATCGAAGCGTGTCGATCTCTTCCTTGATGTGCTGCACGCCGTGCACCGCCGCTTTTTCGCTACGAAGGATTTCATCGAAATCGGCATACTCCTTTTCGAGGCGCGCGATCTCATCGTGCAACAGTTGCGCGCGCCTGAATGACGCGTCGTCCTTTTCCTTCTTGACCGCTTCGCGTTCGATCTTCAGCTGAATCAGGCGACGATCAAGAATATCCATCACCTCGGGCTTCGAATCGATCTCCATCTTGATGCGCGCGGCCGCTTCGTCGATCAGGTCGATCGCCTTGTCTGGCAGGAAGCGATCCGTGATGTAGCGATGCGAGAGCTCGGCCGCAGCGATAATCGCCGGATCGGTGATCTCGACGCCGTGGTGCAGCTCGTAGCGTTCCTGCAACCCGCGCAGGATTGCAACGGTGGCCTCCACGCTGGGTTCACCTACCAGCACCTTCTGGAACCGGCGTTCGAGCGCTGCGTCCTTCTCGATGTACTTGCGATACTCGTTGAGCGTGGTGGCGCCGATGCAATGGAGTTCGCCGCGCGCAAGCGCGGGCTTCAGCATGTTGCCCGCGTCAATCGCCCCTTCGGCGCGCCCCGCCCCGACGATCGTATGCATCTCGTCAATGAACAAAATGATGCGACCGGCTTCGGCGGCGACTTCCTTCAGCAGCGCTTTCAGCCGCTCCTCGAATTCGCCGCGATACTTCGCACCCGCCAAGAGCCCCGCCATGTCGAGCACCAGAACGCGCTTGCCCTTCAGCGTCTCCGGCACTTCCTCATTGACAATGCGCTGCGCGAGTCCTTCGACAATCGCCGTCTTGCCGACGCCCGGCTCGCCGATCAGCACCGGATTGTTCTTGGTGCGTCGCTGCAGGATCTGGATCGTGCGGCGAATTTCGTCGTCGCGTCCGATTACCGGATCGAGCTTGCCCTGTTGCGCACGCTCGGTCAGATCGATGGTGTATTTGGTCAACGCTTCGCGTTGCGCTTCCGCTTCGGCGCTGTCGACCTGATGGCCGCCACGCACCGCCTCGGTCGCAGCCTCGAGCGACTTTTTGGTCAGCCCGTGCTCCCGCGCAAGACGGCCCAGCTCGTTCTTGTCATCCGCCACGGCGAGCAGAAACATTTCGCTGGCGATAAAGCTATCGCCGCGCCGTTGCGCTTCCTTATCGGCGGCGTTCAGCAACCCCGTCAGTTCGCGCCCGATCTGTACTTGCCCATCCCCACCCTGCACCTGTGGCAAACGTTTGACGAGGCCATCGAGGGCCTGCGTCAGTGCCGCGACGTTGGTGCCGGCGCGTTGCAATAGCGAGCGCGTCCCAGCATCGCCCTGGCGCAACATTGCGAGCAACACATGCGATGGATCGATGTACGCGTTGTCATGCGCGACAGCGATCGACTGCGCATCGGCGAGCGCTTCCTGAAACTTCGTGGTGAGTTTGTCGAGTCGCATCGTAGCGGTGAGCTGGAAAGTGGAGCCTTCGCCTATTTTGGGCCTGCTGCGTTCGAATCAAGGCGCGCAGTCCATCGCGCACAGTAGCGCCCCCTTTGCTAGCATCCGGCGACCCACCCGCTGCCGCTTATGGCTCATCGTGTACCGACGCCTCTCGGCCGTGTTCCTGGCCATCCACCTCGCTTGTCCGGCGCCCGCCCGGGCGCAAGACACGCAACCCATCGTTGCACCAGGCACAACACTGCCTGCTCCGCTCGCTGGACTGGTAGCCGATGCGCTGAAACGTTTCACGATCGGGCCCGAAGCTGACGAAGCTGACGAAGAGCGAGAGCTGCGTCGTGCCGAGCGCGCAGTCCTGGAGGTGCTCGCCACCGAGGGCTACTTCGAACCGGCACTTCGTTTTGATCCCCTCGCCGAGCGCGAGGCTGGCGCACGTTATCGGCTGGTTGTCGAACCCGGGCGCAGAACGCAGGTTGCATCGCTTGATCTGAAACTGACCGGCGCCATCGCCGAACCGCGCTTCCAGGATCGTGCCGCAGCACTGCGAACCGAGTGGCTCTTGCCGGTTGGCTTTCCGTTTCGTTCTCCGCTGTGGGAAGCCGCAAAGGCTCAGACGCTGGCGGCAATCCAGGCACGCGACTTCGCCGGGGCCCGCCTGGTCGATTCGACAGCCACGGTCAAGGCAAACGAAGCCACCGCAGCTCTGCTGCTCGAAATTGACAGTGGGCCTGCTTACACAGTGGGCGAGTTGCAAATCAGTGGGCTCGAGCGTTATGACCCAAAGCTGGTTCAGCGCTACAACCCGTTTCGTGTCGGCGAACCTTACGATCGCGAGAAACTGATCGAGTTCCAGCAGGCGCTCGAGGAAACACCTTATTTCTCCTCTGTGCTTGCGTCGCTGCAACTCGATCCCGCGCGGCCGGATAACGCGCCGCTGCGCCTTGCCTTGCGCGAATCACGTACCAAGCGATTCAGCGCCGGCGTCGGCGTGGCGTCAAACACGGGCGCGCACGTCGAGCTCGCGTACCGACAATCCCTGATCTTCGGACATCCTTACTCGCTGCAGACCGGGGCTCGGCTCGATCAAAGTGGAGGATTCGGATACGTCGATCTGTTGTTGCCACCCAAGCCCAACGGTGCGCGGGACAGCATTGGCGCGTTGATCGAAGATTCGGATATCGAAGAGTTGCGTGTCAAGCGCTGGAGCGTCGGCGCCACGCGTGCCCAAATTCGCGGCGCACGCACTGCGCGCCATATTGAAACGAAGATCGGCGTCAACTTCGAGCACGAAGAGCGCAAGACGCCGCTCGAACCGGCGATCACCCTCAATACGCTGTCGACCACCTACACATGGATCCGGCGCGCTGTCGACGAAATCACGCACCCCCGCCGCGGTAACGTGATCGAGGCTGAAGGCACCGTAGGCGCCAGCGGTACCAGCCTTGACAAACTTTTCGTGCGTGGCTACGGCCGCATCTCGCAATACGTTCCGATCGGACCGCGCGACGTTTTGATCCTGCGCGGGGAGCTGGGTTCGGTCGAGGTCGATACTGCCGATGTGGTGCCGACGAGATTCCTATTTCGTACCGGTGGTTCAACAACCGTGCGGGGTTACGAGTTCGAAAGCCTCGGCGTCAAACGCGGCGGTGCGACCGTAGGAGGCCGCGCGTTGGCGCTCGCATCCGCCGAATATGTGCACTGGCTCGAGCGCTGGAGCGGCAACTGGGGAATCGCTGGTTTCGTCGATGTGGGTGACGCCGGAGATTCGTTCAAGGCGCTCGACCCCGCAGTGGGTGTTGGCCTCGGCGTACGCTGGCGCACGGTGGCGGGGCCTCTTGCAGTCGACGTTGCTTATGGAGAACGTGAGAAGAACATTCGATTGCACTTTTCGGTCGCTATTGCGTTCTAAGCAACATGAACGCAGCACGCATCGCTTCACCTCGTCGCCGATGGGTCCGATCGTTGGCCATCACTTTGGTGGGGGTGCTGCTGGCCGTCGTCATCGGCGCGTCAGCGGTCTGGTGGATGTACACGACGAACAGTGGGTTGCGCTTTGCACTGCTGCTCAATGCGCGAATTGGCACCGCGCTCACGCTGAGTGATGTGTCGGGTTCGCTACGCGATGGATTCACTGCAAGAAGTCTGGCGTTGTCGGGCCCTACATGGTCGTTGCAGGCGAATGACATTGCAGTTGAGCCGCGCGAATTTAGGTTGCGTCAGCGCGCTTTTGACTTCGAGCGCGTCACTGCGCGCACTGTCACCATCGATTGGGTGCGCACCGACGCGCCTGCATCGCCGCCGACCTCTCTGGCATTGCCATTTGACCTGCGCGTACGCGAGCTGACGATTGCCGAGCTTCGCTTTGGCGTCCGTGGGGCTGAGCCGACGTTCGTCGCCAACCTTGCCGCTGCGCTGCGGTTAAATGGCGAGCAGATCGCAATCGAGCGGGGCGCTTTCGAGCACGGCAAAAGCCGCATCACGCTGCGCGCGCAAGTCGGCGCACGCTCCCCGTTTCCGTTGAACGCCGAGGCGCAGGCAACGTCGAACTTGCGGGACCACGCAGTCGGCGCGAATCTGAGCGCGGGCGGCACCCTGCTCGATGCGCTGATTAAACTGAACGCCGATGGTCCCGACGCGCGCATCACCGCGACTGCGCGCATCGCGCCTTTCGCGCCGGTGCCTCTGACTGCACTCAGCGCCGACATCGCGCACCTTAATCTGGCCGCGTGGCTGGCTGATGTGCCGGTGACGCGGTTGCGCGGACGCGCCGATATGAAGCCTGTTGCTGGCGCGGCCGGTTTCAGCCTCGAAGGCCCTTTTTCGCTGGAGAACCTGGAAGCGGGGCCGATCGACAAGCAATTGCTGCCGGTGCGATTGGCACGCGGGGCGCTGACCTGGTCATCCGACACGCTCACTCTCGCGCTCGAACGCGTGGAGGGCGTACGCGGCGTTGCGAGCGGCACCGCCAGGTGGTCGACGCAAAGCGGGCTTGAAGCCAAAGCAACGCTGACGTCAATCGACGCATCGACAATTCACTCACGCGCGGTTCCTACCGACATCGATGGCACGCTGGATTACTCGTTGGTCAAGCAGACGCAACGATTTGCCGGAACGCTTCGAACCGCTAGCCTGATTACAAAGCCCGTGCGCGGCGGTGCAGCGCCTGTCGCAAAACCCATCCAGCTCGCGGCCGACTTCAATTTGACGCTGCGCGACCAAGTACTCGACATCGAGAAGGCTCGACTGCGCATTGCCGATGGCGAAGCCGAGCTTGCGGGCCGTGTGGAATTGCGCGGCGACTACGCGGCACGCGTCAAAGGCACTTTCGACAAGCTTGATCTTGCGCAGTTAATCAAAGGTCTGGACACACGGCTCAACGGGACCGTTGACCTCGACGCACGGTTGCGACCGACGATCGTCGGTCGCGCAGCGATTGTATTGACCGGCAGTCGTCTGATGAGCCGTCCGCTCGAGGGCCGCGCAACCGTCGAGCTCGCCGACCAGCGCCTGCAACTCGACGTGGACGTGACATCGCAGTCCGCACATTTGACCGCGCGGGGCGGCCTGGGTGCGGGCCGCGAGTTGACGTTCGATTTTGCCGCGCCTCAGCTTGCCGAGCTGATGCCGCAGACCGCAGGCAGCATTACTGCACGCGGCACACTGCGCGGCGAATACATGGCGCCACAATTGCAGATGGATGCAACGGCAAACAATCTTAAATTTTCCAACGGCCAGACCGTCGATTCGGCTGCCGCGTCGATCGCTGGCGGTATCGCTGCCGATGCTCCGCTGGCACTGAGCGTCAAGCTGTCGGGTCACCGCGCAGCGGATCCCGATGCATCACTTGCCAGTGCCACGCTGACGGGAAGCGGGTCAACGGCGGAGCACACGCTCGAGCTCAGCGGCATGACGTTCTCAAAACAGCCGGTACGTGTGCTGGCCACGGGCGGCTGGCGCCGCAGCGCCGGGCAGAGCAGCGCCTGGCAGGGTTCTGTAATCGCTGCAGAAAGCGGACTGCCACTCGAGCTGCGACTGAGCGAACCAACACCGCTGACCGTGGCCGCGGGTTCGATGATGCTCGGGCCGGCGCGCTTCGTAGCGCGCGGCACGCAATTCAGCGCGGTCGAGATTCAGCGCGTCGAGGGCAAATGGCGCACTGCCGGGACTTTTGAAGGCTTCAGTCCACAGGCGCTGGATTCACGTGCGCGCGCGCCGCGTCGTGTCGTGCGCACCGGTGCGGGCGACCGCATGCCGCTGACCTTGAGCGGCCGCTGGGACCTCGTACTCACCGACACGCTCACGGGTGTCTTGGCAATCGAGCGAACCGGCGGCGACATCTACGGTGGCATCGACGCGCTGAATCCGATTGGCATCAGTGATCTCGGCGCCGCGTTGAGCATCGTCAACAACCGCGCGACCGGCACCGCTTATGTACGAGGCAAGCAGCTGGGTCGGCTAGATGCGGTCATCGACGCGTACATCGATACTGCTGGCGGCGTGCAGCTGGCGCGCAATCGTCCCTTGCGCGTCGACATCGACGCCGTGTTGCCCGACCTCAGCTGGGTGGGGCCATTGATCGGCGACAGCGTGCAATTTGAAGGCTCAGGCAGCATCAAGACCACGATATCGGGAACGCTCGACGAACCGACGGCATCTGGACCGATTCGTGCCAGCGGCCTGCGCCTTGCGTATGTCGAGCAGGGCCTGCGCCTTGAAGGCGGGACACTCGATGCCGTGCTTGAAGACGGCGTGCTGGTGGTCAATGAACTTGTGTTCTCAGGATCACCGAGAGTCGCGCCCGATGACAAACGTGCTGCGGAGTCGGTGAGCTTCGACAAGCCCGGGCGCCTGCGCGCTGTGGCACGTATCGCGCTCCGTACGCTGACAGGAAGCGTCGGCATCCAGGCGGATCGCCTGCCGGTGCTGCAGCGGCGCGATCGCTGGATGGTGGTGTCCGGCGAAGGCGGCATCACGCTGACGCCGAAGAAGGCGGATCTGTACGCAAAGCTGCAGGTCGATGGCGCCTTCATCGATTTCTCACGGCTACGCGGTGCGCGCACGTTGCCGAATGATGTGGTGGTAGTGCGCGCGCAGCAACCCAACAAGACCGAAGCGCCGGTGGCCGATGTATCGCTCGACATACGCGGCACTCTGGGCCCTCGTTTTTACATCCGGGGTGCGGGCCTGGAAGCGCGTCTGGACGGTGCTCTCGACATCACCGGGCGGCCGGGACAACTGCTCGCTGAAGGCAACGTGCGCACTATGGGCGGCACGTACCAGGGATACGGGCAGCGCCTGCAAATCGAACGCGGCATTCTGACGTTCCAGGGCCCCGTCGAAAATCCGGCGCTCAATGTGCTGGCGGTGCGCAGCGGACTGCCCGTTGAAGTCGGCGTGTCAATCGGCGGCACCGCAGCGCGCCCGATCGTGAGACTGTATTCAGACCCATCAATGAGCGATGTGGAAAAACTTAACTGGCTCGTGCTTGGAAGACCGCCGGGCGCATCGGGCGACGGCGGGCAGGAGCGCGCGCTGCTGTCGGCGGCAGCGAGCGCGCTGTTCGCCGGCCAAGGCGACAGCGGGAGCGCCAATTTGATGCGTTCGCTCGGCATCGACGAGATCAGCCTGCGACCGGGGCAGGACAGCTCGTCGATCTTGCCGCGCGAGACCGTTGCGGGCACGTTGCGCAGCGCGACCGGCACGACCGCCGCAAGCGACTTCGTCGCTATCGGCAAGCGCCTGAACGACGACTTGTATCTGACTCTGGAGCAATCGATATCCGGCGCGGCGACTTACATTGCGTTGAGTTATCAAATCAATCGACGCCTGTCGTTGATCGGGCGCGCGGGCACAACCACCGCGCTTGACCTGGTGTATTCAATTGCGTTCGACTGATATACGGAGCTACTTCCAGCGCTCTTTGGCGTTGCTGTCGCTGTCGCGCGCATCGACCCAGCGCACTCCATCCGCAGTGACTTCTTTCTTCCAAAACGGCGCTTCGGTCTTCAGATAATCCATCACAAACTGGCATGCTGAAAAAGCATCGCCACGATGGAGGCACGTGGTGACCACCAGCACGATCTGATCGGTCGGTGCCAGCGTACCAATCCGATGCACGATCAGGACGTCATAAAGACTCCACCGTTTTTTCGCCTGTTCGGCAATCGCCGCCAACGATTTCTCGGTCATGCCCGGATAGTGCTCGAGCGTGATCGAGCCAACAGTTGCCCCCTCATTGATATCGCGCACGATGCCGACAAAGCTCGCCACCGCGCCGATTTTTGGGTTGCCGGCACGGAGCTGCGCAATCTCGACGCCCACATCGAAGTCATCGCCCTGCACACGAACCGTCATCTACCCTCCGGTCACGGGCGGAAAAAACGCAACCTCCGCGCCATCGATTAGCGAGTGGTCATCATTGACCATTGTTTGATCGACCGCGGCGCGCACGCTGCGTTCAGCAAACGCTTCCGCCCATCCAGTACCGCGCTCTGCAAGCCAGCCGCGCAGTTGCGCGACGCTGACGATGCTCCCGGGGACGTCAAGCGTCTCCTCCGAAACGCCAATGCGCTCGCGCAATGAAGCAAAGTAAAGCATTCGAAGTTTCACGACAGCAGCTCCGAAAACGGCAGGAACCGAACGATGTCGCCGCGACGAATCATGTGCTCGGAGGGGTTGTCGATCAAGCCGTCAGCCCACGCCACCGAGTTCAACACAGACGAATTTTGATTTGGAAAAACGTCGAGTCCACTGTTTGCATTCACGCGTGCTCGCATGAACTCGCGGCGCCGGCTCGATTCCGACCAATCAAAATCCGCACGCAACGCCAGCGAACGCAGCGGCTCGATCCTGCCCTGCTGCGCCAACACAAACGGCCGGGCGAACAGCACGAAGGTCACGAAGCTCGAGACAGGATTCCCCGGCAATCCAATGAAGGGAACATTGCGTACGTGGCCGAAGGCAAGGGGCTTGCCGGGCTTCATTGCAATCTGCCAGAGATCGAGCGTGCCCTCGGCCTGCACCGCCGGTTTGACATGATCTTCCTCACCCACCGAAACGCCGCCCGACGAAATGATCAGGTCGGCGTGTGACGATGCACTGACCAGTGCATCACGCGTCTTGCGCAAATCATCCGGGATGATTCCTAGATCATGCACCTCGCAGCCGAGCGATTCGAGGAGGCCACGTAACAAAAACCGATTGGAGTTGTAGATGCGGCCCGGCGCGAGCGGCTCGCCCGGCATTACCAACTCATCGCCCGTAAAAAAAATTGCGACACGCAGCTTTCGGTAAACCGTCAATCGCGCAGCGCCAATGGATGCAGCCAGAGCGCAATGTTGCGGCTTCAATCGAATCCCGGGTTGCAACACGTTCTGTCCACGGGCGATGTCGATCCCTGCGCTGCGAATCGCGTCCCCCCGCGAGGGGCGGACATTCAACGTAACGTGCTCGGTCGTTGCATCACATTTTTCCTGCATGATCACAGCATCGGCACCTGCCGGAATGGGGGCACCGGTGAAAATGCGCGCGGCGGTGCCAGGCTCTAGCACCACGCCAAGCTGCCCCGCTGCAATGCGCTGGCTGATCCGCAGCGTGGTCGGCACTCCCGGAACATCGAGCGTGCGGACCGCATAGCCGTCCATCTGGGAATTGTCGAGCGGCGGCACGTCGACTGACGATACGACTTCGGTGGCCAGCACGCGGCCCGCGCACTGCATCGTATCGACCGATTCGAGGTCGGCTACGGCGTGCGCTGTTGCAAGCAGCTTTTCGAGTGCCTGTTCAACTGATAACAAAGGATCAGACGCGAGGCGCCGGTAATTGCAACATCGTCGTAATGAATGAGACGATTTTATCGGGGTCGTTCAGATCGAGCACGGGCAGCAAAGTTTCGACTGGATGGTCGGCCGCGAGCGCCACCACGTTCGCATCACGCGGGAAGATCGGCGGTTCACTGGGCGATGTGAGTCCCGGCAGGCGCCGAACCTCAATGCGCGGAATTGCACCTTCGCTTTTGAAGCCTTCGACAATTACGAGGTCGGACGGCGCGAGCTGATCCAGCAGCTCGTCGAGGGTTGCCGATCGCTGCGGAGTTTCGGTCAGCAGCGCCCAGCGCGCTGCCGTTGCAATCAAAACCTGCTCCGCCCCGGCGTCGCGATAACGAAACGAGTCCTTGCCCGGCCGATCCATGTCGAATCCATGGTGCGCGTTCTTGATGGCGGAAACACGCAGCCCACGCGCACGAAAAATCGGAATCAGCTTTTCAATTAGCGTTGTTTTTCCACTGTTCGAATACCCAATGAAGCCGATCGCCTTCACGATCCGACCGCGTGCTGCGCGATAAACGACTTGATCCGCTCGCTGTCCGCGTCCATGGGTTCGAATCGCTGCGCGCGCGCCTCCAGCCCCGCGTAGGCGGAAGGCCTTTCCGGCGCGGCGCCTATCGCCTCGATGATCGTCTCGGAAAACTTGGCAGGCAACGCAGTTTCGAGGCAAATCATCGGCACATCTCGGTCGATGTGCTCGAGTGCAACCTTGATCCCGTCGGCGGTGTGCGGGTCGACCACGATGCCGTGCCGCTCATAGGTCGTGCGAATCGTGCGCACGCGATCGGTATGCGTGCTCCGACCCGACACAAGTCCACTGGCGCCGACAATGGGCCAGATCGGCGTGCCACCCAGATGAAACTCACCTCGCGTATCGAGCTCCCACCAGAACTCACGCAGCAGTTCCGGGTCGCGATCGATGATGTCGAAAATAAAGCGCTCGAAGTTGGACGCCTTTGCAATATCCATCGATGGGCTGCTGGTGATATGCGTTTCTCCGTGGCTGCGCACCCGATAGCGCCCCGATCGAAAGAATTCGTCGAGCACGTCATTCTCATTGGTGGCCAGCACCAGACGCGCGATCGGCAAGCCCATTTGCTTTGCCACCCATCCCGACAGGATATTGCCGAAGTTGCCCGACGGCACGGCAAACGACACTGTCTGTTCACTTGATTGCGTTGCCGCCAGATAGCCCTTGAAGTAATAAACGACCTGCGCAACCACCCTGCCCCAGTTGATCGAATTGACGCTACCGATCCTGTATCGCTGCTTGAACTCGAGATCGGCCGCGATTGCTTTGACAATGTCCTGGCATTGATCGAACACGCCGTCGACTTCGATGTTGAAGATGTTGGCATCGTCGAGGGAATACATTTGCGCACGCTGAAACGCGCTCATCCGGCCTTTGGGGGACAGCATGAATACGTTAATGCTGGGACGCCCGCGCATCGCATACTCGGCTGCCGATCCGGTATCACCCGAGGTTGCCCCCACCACATTCAAATGTTCGCCGCGCTCCGCGAGAGTGCGCTCGAATAACCCTCCGAGCAGCTGCATCGCAAGATCCTTGAATGCCAACGTGGGTCCATTGGAGAGCTCCAACAATGCGAGACCCGGTTCAAGCCAGCGCAGCGGCGTGATGTCTGCGGCGTTGCTGTCGCCACGCGCATTCCCAAATCGAGCCGCGGTATAGATCGCACTCGTCAACGTTGCAAGCTCTTGTGCCCCGATGTCATCCACAAACTTTTGGATGACCGCGCTGGCGAGTTCCGGATAGGACAGAGAGCGCCACGTGTCGAGTTCGGTGGCCGTAACGCGCGGGTACGCCTCGGGCACATACAAGCCACCGTCGGAGGCGAGGCCCGACAACAGGATGTCGCTAAAGCGCGCGATGGGCGCGCGGCCGCGCGTCGACACGTACTGCATCGGGGCTAAAGCAATTCTTCCTGGCGCAAACGGATCACAGGCGCGAGTACCGTGGGCAAAGCCTCGATGCGGGCGATTGCAGCGTTCACGTCACGTTCGATTGCATCGTGCGTCAGCATGATGATGTCGGTCTGATTCTCTCCCTCAGACGGCTCGCGTTGAAACAAGGCGTCGATCGAGATATTGCCTTCGGCCAGATTGCGGGTGATATCGGCCAGCACGCCCGGCTGGTCTGCAACGCGCATGCGGAAATAGTACGACGTCACCGTGTCGTCGACACTCAACCAGGGAAGCGGGCCAGCGCCGCTCGCTTGAAACGCCAGATGTGGCACGTGGTTCTCTGGATCAGCGGTATGCAGGCGCGTGACATCGACGAGATCGGCAATCACGGCCGATGCGGTTGGTTCGGCGCCTGCGCCGGGCCCGTAGTACAGGGTCGTCCCCACCGCGTCACCCTTGATCAGAATCGCATTCATAGCGCCTTCGACATTGGCAATCAATCTCTGCAGCGGCACCAGTGTTGGATGAACCCGCAGCTCGATGCCGGCGGCGGTCCTTTTGGTGATCGCAAGCAGCTTGATACGGTAGCCGAGTTGCTCTGCATACTTGATATCTTCCTTAGCAAGCCGTGTAATACCTTCGGTATACGCGGCTTCGATGTTGATCGGAACACCGAACGCGATTGAAGACAGGATCGCAAGCTTCTGCGCGGCGTCGATACCCTCGATGTCAAACGTCGGGTCAGCTTCCGCGTATCCCAGACGCTGCGCTTCCTTAAGCGCCGTGTCGAACGTCAGGCCCCGCGCACGCATTTCGGAAAGAATGAAATTACTGGTGCCGTTGATGATGCCCGCGATCCATTCGATACGGTTAGCCGTCAGCCCTTCGCGCAGCGCCTTGATGATCGGTATGCCACCTGCAACGGCGGCTTCAAATGCGAGCATCACGCCCTTGCCGCGCGCAGCATCGAACAATTCATTGCCATGCCGCGCAAGCATTGCCTTGTTGGCAGTGACGACATGCTTACCGCGAGCGATGGCATCGAGTGCGAGAGCGCGCGCGGGTTCGTAACCGCCGATCAACTCCAGCACGATGTCGACATCCGGATTGCGCACGACGTCTTCGCAGTTTGGAAAGACCCGAACATCCGGACTTACGCTCGCGCGCGCCTTGTCGACATCGCGCACGGCGATCGCGGTAACTTCGATACCGCGGCCTGCACGCCTGGCGATCTCAAGCTGATTGCGCCGCAGGACCTCGTAGGTGCCGCGCCCGACGGTACCGAAACCCAACATGCCGACCCGAAGAGGTTTCACGAGTCAACTCGCCGGACGCACCGGCGGCCGGCGCTCCTCAATGTCACGCTGCCGCCCTTGGCAGCGCGACCCCACGAAACATTTCCTTGATTCCGCGCACCGCCTGTTTGATGCGGTGCTCATTCTCGA
>JACCYC010000187.1 GCA_013696665.1 Burkholderiaceae bacterium
CCCACCGTCATTAATCGCGCGCGGCCCGCTGGTGTATCAGGAAACCTGGCTGTTTCGTAAGGATGGCCGTTTCCAGCTGCGCAGCCTCGCCCTGCCGCAGGAGTAGCGAAAAAGCATCATTTACCGCCCGGCGTCGGCTCCACTGACCTGCGCCGGCTGTTTGGCCCCCTTTTGCGATCTGGATGTGTCAACCTGCGGCCCGGCTGGGACGTGATAGTGGCAGAGTCAGGTATCAGCTTCGTGGAATTGAAGCCAAGGCCCTCCGCCACGATTTGTGGCATTCGCATAACTAATGCTGATCGTCATTAACTCACCGTCCCAGGATCCCTATGAAAAAGCTGTTCGTTGCCCTGATCGCTTCCGCGTTTGCGACGGTCGCATTCTCGCAAGACAAGATGAAAGACGAAAAAAAGAAGGTTGAAGCCACCAAGCCTTACGGCAACACCCCCACCGAAAACAAAGCACCAGCAGCGCCAGATGCGGCGCCTGCGAAGACTGACTCGATGAAGACTGACTCAATGAAAAGCGACTCGATGAAGCCGGCGAAAAAAGACGCGGCTCCAATGGCCAATGATGGAAAAGACAAAAAGGCCGCGAAGGCCGAGAAAAGTAAAATGCGTACCGATAAGCAGAAAGAAGAAATCAAGGCCGACGTTAAAAAGCCCTGATAAATAAGTCTGCATTTTTTTGCGCACAAGCAGGCCACGGCGCCTGCTTTTTTTGCGTCTGTTATATCGTTAGCCGGTGAGACCACAAAACGACACGCTGCTGCGCGCATTGCTTCGCGAGCCTACCGAGTACACGCCGATCTGGCTGATGCGGCAGGCTGGCCGATACATGCCGGAGTACAACGCAACGCGCAAGCGAGCGGGTAGCTTTCTCGGGCTTGCCAAATCCCCTGCCTATGCAACGGAAGTGACGCTGCAGCCGGTCGATCGCTTCAAGCTTGATGCCGCGATCCTTTTTTCAGACATCCTGACGGTCCCGGATGCAATGGGCCTCGGGCTTTACTTCGTTGACGGCGAAGGTCCGAAATTTGAGCGTCCGGTTCGTACCGAAGCGGACGTGGCACGACTGGCTTGTCCCGACCCGAATGTGGAACTGAAGTACGTCACCGATACCGTGCGGCAGGTTCGTACCGCGCTTGCCAATCGAATTCCGCTGATTGGATTTTCGGGCAGCCCATTTACGTTGGCTTGTTACATGATCGAGGGCGGGGGCTCCAGCGACTTTCGCTTGATCAAGACGATGCTGTACTCGCGGCCGGATCTGCTGCATCGACTACTCGACGTCAACGCACGCGCAGTTGCGGCGTACCTGAACGCACAGATTGAAGCTGGGGCGCAAGCCGTCATGGTGTTTGACACGTGGGGTGGCATTCTGGCCGACGGCGCGTACCAGGAATTCTCACTCGCCTACATGCGCAAGGTGATCGCGCAGATGAAGCGTGAACATGACGGTGATCGAATACCGTCGATCGTCTTTACGAAGGGCGGCGGCCTTTGGCTGGAGGAGATCGCCGACCTGGGCTGCGATGGTGTGGGACTTGATTGGACGGTCAACCTCACGCGGGCGCGGGCGCGCATCGGTGATCGTTGCTCGCTGCAAGGTAACCTGGACCCAATGGTGTTGTTTGCGGGCGCCAATGAGATCGAGGCGGCCGCGACGCGCGTTCTTAACGCGTTCGGACCTCTGCATGACCAGCACGGTAAGGTCGGCGGCCACGTATTTAATCTTGGGCATGGAATTTCCCAATTCACGCCACCGGAAAGTGTTCAAACACTTGTGGAAGTCGTTCACTCCCAAAGCCGCATGCAGCGCGTGTGAGTGGTCACTCTAAAAGCTTTGGGAAACGGCACGAAGAGTTGTTGCGTTGCTTGACTTATGCACAAAATAGGTGACCCCTAGATTACATGCGCCTATCCAAGTGGTTTAGCGCCGCAGTTCCAATGATTTCGATGTAACCAGTTGATCTTTCAGGTGATCTCGATAGCGAGGAACCCGGGAGTGCCGCGCGGTGTAGAAAATTCCCGTTGCTTTTCAGCCACGCCGGAAACGTTCTCCACAAAATTGTCCACAGGCCATCTGCGTGACGTTGTTTCTCTCAAATCAGCAAGTTAACTTGATTACTTCAAGCGTTTTGTAATGAGCGCTGCCCAAGGCGCGCCACGTTATGCGCGAGTCCTCCTTGATGTTCCGCTGGCGGAACCTTTGGTTTATCTGGGTACCGACGTTGATCTTCAGGCCGGGACTCGATGTGTTGTGCCCTTGGGCCGCGGTGCTCGAGTTGGAATCATCGTCGGTACCAGTGGGCTTTCCGCCATCGTGCCTAGCCGGATTAAACCGATCACTCGCAGCCTTGACGACACCAGTCCACTTTCGGCGCACTGGCTGCAGTTGACTCAGTTTGCGGCCGACTATTACCAGTACGCGTGGGGTGAAGTTGCGCTGCCGTCTTTGCCTCGCATGCTGCGTACTGTGCCTGGAGCGCGCGCTGCGCGGTCTTTTGCCCGGCTGCGCGAAAGCCACATTGCGCCGTGGTCCGAAGCCACCGCACCACCGGTGGAATTAACACCTGAGCAGGCAGCAGCCGTCGAGAGATTGAATCAAGCAACCGGGTTTGCACCGCATCTGTTGTTCGGGATCACCGGAAGTGGCAAGACTGAGGTGTACCTCTCGGCAATTGCGCAAAGGCTGGCCGGTGATGCTAATGCGCAAGTGCTTCTGCTCGTACCTGAAATCAATCTGACGCCTCAGCTCGAAGCGTTGGTGCGGGCACGTTTTCGCGATCAACCCGTGGTCGCGATGCACAGCAATCTTGCGGATGGCGAGCGAGCGAGCGCGTGGCTGGCAGCGCACGAGGGGCGCGCGCGCATTGTTATCGGGACCCGGCTTGCAGTGTTCTGCTCGTTGCCACACCTGTCACTCATCGTCGTCGATGAAGAGCACGACCCGTCCTATAAAGGAAGCGAAGGTGTGCGTTACTCGGCACGCGACCTCGCAGTCAAGCGTGCCCAGCTTTTGAACATTCCCATCGTGCTCGGGTCGGCCACGCCATCGCTCGAAACGTGGGCTCAGGCGCGCACCGACCGATACCGACTGCTGCGTCTTGCAAATCGCATCGGCGCCGCAGGTGCTACCGGTG
>JACCYC010000244.1 GCA_013696665.1 Burkholderiaceae bacterium
TCCTGTGCCGGCAGACTACTGCGAGCAAAATCGCTGGTCGGGGTGGGGGGATTCGAACTCCCGACATCCTGCTCCCAAAGCAGGCGCGCTACCAGGCTGCGCTACACCCCGAGGGCGACGAATAATAACGCACCCCTGCACAATTGCTACGCGACGGCCACCACGGCATTACTTTGCGCGAGCAATCTCTCAGGCGGTAGCACTGCCGAGAAAACGCTGCCACGGCCGACGTCGGATTGAACGTCGAGGTGGCCGCCGTGCCTCAGCAGCACATGCTTGACGATCGCCAAACCAAGCCCGGTTCCACCCGTTTCGCGTGATCGACTCTTGTCGACTCGATAAAAGCGCTCGGTCAGCCGTGCGATGTGCTCGGTTGCAATGCCGATGCCGGTATCGGTCACGTTGAGACGGCCGCCATTCGCATCCTCGTGCCACGACAGTGAAATGGTGCCGCCGGCGGGCGTGTAACGCACCGCATTCGAAACGATGTTGCCAAAGGCGCTGCGTAATTCCTCGCGGCTTCCGAGGACGAAGCCTGGCGTCAGGTCGACATTGATCTGATGCCGGCCGAGGGATAACGCACGCGCTTCGTCGGCGACTTCGCGCACCAGTTGACCCACGTCGACCACTTCGTCAGTAACCAGCGTGTCGCGCGACTCGAGTCGCGACAACGTCAATAGGTCTTCAACAAGCCGGTGCATGCGCTGCGCTTGCTCGTGCATCAACTGCAGATGATGCTGGCGCGTTGCGCCGTTCTCTGCCTGCGCATCGATCAACATTTCCAGGAACCCGTTGACGACGGTCAGCGGCGTTCGTAGCTCGTGCGATACGTTTGCGATGAAGTCGCGCCGTACCGCATCGACGCGCTCGCCCTGCGTGATGTCGCGCGTAATCAGAATCGAGCGCGCTAGCTCGAATTCGACGACGCGTACCTCGAGCGCGAGCCCGGGCCGCGCCATTGGCTGAAATACGAGCGCCGATTCGAAGCGCGCCGAGGTCATGTAGCCGACAAACTCCGGGTCGCGCACCAGGTTCGTGACGCGCAAACCCTGATCGGCGCGCAGCGAAATGCCCAGATGTTGCTCGGCGACCGGATTGCACCAGTCGATCTGAAGCGTGGCGTCAATCAGCACGATGCCTTCGGGCAGAGCACTGATGGTGCGACGAAAGCGCTCTTCGTTTTCCTGCAGTCGGCGCTCGTTTTGTTCTGTATTGCGTCGCACCCGGTATAGGCGCGCGAACACGTCACTCCAGATGCCCCAGCCCTCGGGTATGGCGTCGAGGTCGGGGCGCTCAAGCCACGCAGCGAGCAAGCTGGTGTACACCAGATGCATAACCAGCAGGGCGACCAACCCTGCCACCGCAACCGACAGCCCGATTGTCGGACTCGACAGTAGGCCGACTACGCTCGACACGGCGGCAAGTAGTGCAAGCCGTGCAGCAGCAGGCGCCAGCACGGCGAAACGATGGGAGTCCATCGCGCGCATGAAACGCAGTTTAGCGCCTGCCTTTCACCAACGACGCTGCAACGACAGGCCTATAGGCTGTTTGCGAGAATCTGTGCAAATCGACCGGACCGTGCAAAGGCATCTGCAAGCTCGCAAACTGACGCGTGGCGGCGGCCCAGCTGTGATCGAGCGCGAAGCGCCGGCAGGCAGAGCGTTCAATTCGCAGCGCCCGCAAAGCGGCGCGCTGCAGATCATCATCGAGCACTGCAACGTCACTTCCTCCGAGCACATCCTGCGGCCCCTGCACCGGATAAGCGGCGACCGGCGTGCCGCATGCCAGCGCTTCCAGCATCACCAGCCCGAATGTGTCCGTGCGGCTTGGGAAAACAAACACGTCTGCAGCGCAGTACAACTGCGCCAGTTCCTTGCGGTCGAGAACGCCGAGGAACATCACTTCAGGGAAGCGGCGTTTCAGCGTTTCAAGTGCCGGTCCGACCCCCGCAACCACTCGAGTCCCCGGTAGGTCAAGCCGCAAAAATGCCTCGATGTTCTTCTCGACCGAAACGCGGCCGACGCACAAAAACACGGGTCCCTTGACCGACAGTGGAAGAGGCTTCACAGGCTGAAAGGCCTCGGTATCGACACCACGGGTCCAATGCGCGACGTTGTCGATACCCGCGCTGCGCAACTCGCGCTCGACGCTCGGCGTCGGCGCCATCACGTTCGTCGCGCTGCGGTGGAAGCGCCTCAGGAATGCGTAGGTCCAAGATTCGGGCACACCGAACATGGCGTGCAGATACTGCGGGAAGCGCGTGTGATATGCGGTCGTGAACGGCAGCCGGTGACGGCGGCAGAAGCGCGCGGCTGCCAGACCGAGGGGTCCTTCAGTTGCCACGTGAATCGCCATCTCCCCGCTGGCCGCAAGTTCCAGCGCGAGCAGTTTCGCCAGCCGCCGGTACGGCAGCAATGACAGGTCGATACCGGAGTATCCCGGGCAAGGAACCGTTACAAAATCACGCGGACTGATTACGGCAACCGTGTGGCCGCCTCGCTCAAGTTCGCGGTTGGTTGCCTGAATCGTTCTGACAACACCGTTGACTTGCGGCTCCCACGCATCGCTCACGGTAATGATCTTCATGAAGTTTCCACAAGAACTGGACGTGTCGGCTGTGCAATGACCGGCTCGTCCCACCGCAAAACGTGCGTGCCCGGCGCAGCCCTGCTGTTCCAGCGAACGATTTTCAACTCGCCTTCGTGCGTTTCAACCAGCGCTGACAGGCTTTCTACCCAATCGCCGTCGTTGCAATAGAGCAATCCATCCAAAGTACGAATCTCCGGCTTGTGGATGTGCCCACACACCACTCCGTCGTATCCGCGGCGCCGCGCTTCGCGCAGCAGCACGCGTTCGAAGTCGGAAATAAAGCTGACGGCGTTTTTGACCTTGTGCTTCAGGTATTGCGACAGCGACCAATATCCCAACCCCAGCCGGTGGCGCGCGCGGTTGAAGTGATTGTTGAGCCACAAGATGAATTCGTAAAGCGAGTCACCAATGTTGGCCAGCCATTTCGCGTGCTGAATCACGCCGTCGGCAAAGTCACCGTGCACCACCCACAGCCGTCTTCCATCGAGCAGCGTGTGCACTGCTTCGCTGCATATTGCAATCGCCGAAGCTAAGCCCAACGAACTGGCGACCAGCCTCATCATGGTTGCCGGGCACATAGATGACTTGCGTGCCCTTGCGGGCTTTCCGCAATAACTTCTGAACGACGTCGTTATGGGTCTGCGGCCAGTAAAAACCTTTTTTCAGCGCCCAGCCGTCAATGATGTCGCCGACCAAGTACAGCCGGTCAGCCTCGGCGTGGCGCAAAAAGTCGAGCAGGTACTCGGCTTTGCAACCGCGCGTTCCGAGATGAATATCCGAAATAAAAATGGCACGGTAGCGGTGCGTGCCCTCCTGTTCTCCGGCCGCGGGAACATCGTCAGTCTGCGGCGGTGACGGCGTCGGATCGATCGCAGCCGGCAACGACTTGGCTGAGAGACCCCATGACGTGAATGGCAGCGTTAACCACTGGTTCATGGGAAGGGCAGCGTACGAGGCGCGCGTGACTCGCCCATGACAAATAATCCCTCGATCTTGCTAATTCAAGGGCTTGTTGCCGTTTGTTCAGTTTACTGTTCAGGTCGCGTCGATAATCGGTATCCGAGCCCGCGTACCGTCTGAATCAGATGTTGCGCGTCCACTGGAACCAACGCCTTGCGCATGCGCAGTACGTGCACATCGACCGTACGCTCCTCGATGAACACGTGGTCGCCCCACACACTGTCGAGCAGCTGCGTGCGAGAGAACACCCGGTCGGGATGGCTGATGAGAAATTTGAGCAGCTTGAACTCTGCAAGCCCCATTTTGATCGCCGTTCCGCCAACCAGTATTTCGTGTCGAGACGGATCGACTGTCAGCGGACCGTATTCCAGCGGCTCCCCGCTGTGCTCGGGGGAACGGCGCCTGAAAACGGCGCGCATGCGCGCGATCAGCTCGCGCGGCGAAAATGGCTTGACGACGTAATCATCGGCGCCGTTGTCCAGCCCGACCACTTTATCGGCTTCGTTTCCTTTGGCGGTCAGCATGATCACCGGAACGACCTTGGTGCGCTCGTGCGCGCGCAGGTCCTTCAGCAGCTCAATGCCTGATTTGTCCGGCAGCATCCAGTCGAGCAGGACCATGTCGGGTAGCTCACGATCGATCGCGTCGCGCCCGGCGCCGACCGAATCGGCGCGCCGCACCGTATAGCCCTGCGTGGTACACGTGTATGCCACCAATTCCTGAATTGCCGGTTCGTCCTCGATTATCAAAATCGACGCAGCGGTCATGCCCTGGCCACCGCGCGCTCGACATCTTCGAGCGATTGATGGCGCGCATCCCAACCCTGCGAAATGAAGATCACGTGCTCCGCGACATTCTTGGCATGATCGCCGATGCGTTCGATCGCCTTGGCGACCCATACACAATCGAGTGAAGACGAGATTGTCCGCGGGTCTTCCATCATGAAAGTGATCAACTGCCGCAATACTGCGCGGAAACGATCGTCGACGCCGAGATCATCCTTGATGATCGTGGCTGCGGACTGCGGATCCATTCGCGCGAAGGCGTCGAGCGTACGGCGCAGCATCGACGCCGCAGCCTCGCCTGAATACTTGATGTCCGGAATGCGGTTCAGCCGCGAGTTATCGTGCTTCTCGTGCAACCACTTGACTGCGCGAGCGATCTTGCAGGCTTCGTCTCCAACTCTTTCCAGGTCCGTGATGACCTTCGCGACGCCCGTGATCATGCGCAGGTCGCCGGCGGTTGGCTGGCGACGCGCGATCACGTAGTTGACCATTTGATCAACACCCATCTCGAGTTCGTTGACCCGCTTGTCTGCGTCAATTGCCTGCTGAGCCAGTGTCAGATCAGCCCTCTCGAACGCGTCGAGCGCGGTACGCACCTGTGATTCGACCAACCCACCCATCTGCAGCACGCGCGAGCGCATTGCTTCGAGTTCTTCGTCGTATCTGCGCATTGAATGGTCGGAGCTCTGCATGTTGCTTCCCTTTGAATTTCCTGGTCCGGCAGCGTTCAGCCGAATCTTCCCGTGATGTAGTCCTCGGTTTCTTTGCGCTTGGGCTTGATGAATATCTGATCCGTTTCACCGAACTCCACCAGGTCCCCGAGATACATGTAGGCGGTGTAGTCGGAAACGCGCGCGGCCTGCTGCATGTTGTGCGTCACTATCGCCACCGTGTAATCGCTCTTGAGCTCGTCGATCAGCTCCTCGATTTTCGAGGTCGAAATCGGGTCGAGAGCCGAGCATGGCTCATCGAACAAGATGATCTCGGGCTTGACCGCGATTCCGCGCGCGATGCACAGACGCTGCTGCTGACCACCCGACAAACTGGTACCGGTTTGCTGCAGCTTGTCCTTCACCTCATTCCACAGAGCGGCCTTGCGCAGTGCCCATTCGACGCGTTCGTCCATCGCCGAGCGCGACATGCTTTCGAACAAGCGCACGCCGAACGCGATGTTGTCGTAAATCGACATCGGAAACGGTGTCGGCTTCTGAAAGATCATGCCGATCTTGGCGCGCACCAGCGCCACGTCTTCCTTTGAAGTCAGGATATTCTCGCCGTCGACGTTGACCTCGCCCTCGGCACGCTGGTCTGGGTACAGCTCGTACATCCGGTTGAACACGCGCAGCAATGTCGACTTGCCGCAGCCTGATGGCCCAATGAACGCCGTAACTTTTTTCTCTGCAATCTGCAGATTAATATCCTTCAGCGCCTTGAACTTGCCATAGTAGAAGTTCAGGTCGCGCACCTGCATCTTGATACGCTCGCCGGCAAGCTTGCCTTCCGCCGCCGGTGCATTCGCGGCGTGCGGGGCGGCCGCCGGACTCGTGCTTGCAATCGCGCCTTCCATCATCATTTCTTTCGTTAGTCCTTATGCCGGAAAAACACACGGGCCAGAATGTTCAGTGCCAGCACGCCAACTGTGATCAAGAACACTCCAGCCCATGCCATTTCCTGCCAGTTCGAAAATGGACTCAAGGCAAACTTGAAAATCGTGACCGGCAGATTAGCCATCGGGCCGCCAAGGTCAAGGCTAAAAAACTGATTCGACAAAGCAGTGAACAACAACGGTGCAGTTTCGCCGGCTATCCGCGCCAGGGCCAGCAACACCCCGGTGACCACGCCGGCGCGCGCGGCCTTTAACGTAACCTGCATGATCATCACGCGCTTGGGTGAACCCAACGCAACGGCAGCTTCGCGCAGCGTATTGGGAATCAGCTGCAACATGTTTTCGGTAGTACGTACGACGACCGGAATGACGATCAGCGCCAGCGCGATCACGCCGGCGTAGCCCGAATAAGTCCGGGTCTGCGCCACGACGATCGTGTACACGAACAGGCCAATCACGATCGACGGCGCCGACAGCAAAATATCGTTGATAAAGCGCGTAACGCTACCGAGCCAGGTGCGTTGCCCATACTCGGCTAGGTAGATGCCGGCCAGGATGCCGATGGGTGTGCCGACCGCAGTGGCCGACAGCACCATGATCAGCGAGCCGACGATGGCGTTGGCGAGCCCGCCACCTTCGGAGTTCGGTGCCGGCGTCGACTCGAAAAAAGTGGCTGCGTTGATTCCCTGCACTCCCAGGATCAACGTGTCCCACAAAATCCAGATTAGCCAGACCAGGCCGAATGCCATCGCCATCAGCGATAACGTCAGTGCAACGAGATTGACCAGCTTGCGGCGCCGGTGTAGCGGCAGCCGATAGTCCTCAAGCCCGGCAGCCAGAGGAATCGCGTTCACGTTTTCGTACCCTCGCGGCGGCGCAGCTGCAGCAACAGCAGCTTCGAGAACGACAGAACCACGAATGTGATGAAAAACAGAACCAGGCCCAGATAGATCAGCGAGGCCTCGTGCAGGCCGGGCGTGGCCTCGGCGAATTCGTTGGCCAGTGCAGAGGTGATCGAATTTGCGGCTTCAAACAACGATAACGTTTCGAGCTGATTGAAGTTGCCGATCACGAACGTTACGGCCATCGTCTCGCCGAGCGCACGGCCAAGGCCCAGCATAATGCCGCCGACCACTCCTGCCTTCGTATAAGGAAGCACGACCTGCCAGACGACCTCCCAGGTGGTGGACCCCAAGGCATAAGAAGATTCCTTCAGCATCGGGGGAGTTACCTCGAACACATCACGCATCACCGCCGCAATGAACGGAATGATCATGATCGCCAGAATGATCCCGGCCGACAGGATGCCGATGCCCACCGGAGGACCCGAAAACAGCGCCCCGAGCCATGGGACATTGCCGAACGCCGCCTGCAACGGCTGCTGCACGAAGCGCGCAAGAATGGGAGCAAACACCAGCAAGCCCCACATGCCATAGACGATCGACGGAATCGCGGCCAGCAGTTCGATCGCAGTTCCCAGCGGACGCTTGAGCCAGCGCGGCGACATTTCGGTCAGAAAGAGCGCGATACCGAAACTGACCGGCACCGCGATCATTAGCGCGATAAGCGACGTGACGATCGTGCCGTAGATCATCACCAGGCCACCGTACTTGTCCTGCACCGGATCCCATTCGGCGGTCCACAGGAACGCAAGACCAAAGTGACGGATCGACGGCCAGGCTCCGACCGTGAGCGACAGGATGATGCCCACCAACAGCAATAATGTGATCACTGCCGCAAGGCGGGTGACGTTAGCGAAGACAACGTCGCCGAAGCGACCTGACGGACGCAGCATCGGAGGCAGCTCAGGACGCCGCACCACATTGGGCGGCAGCGCTGTGATTGTTGTGCTCATCGTAACGCTGATATCAATCAAGTGAAGCCGGCGCGTCTGTTGAACGCGCCGGTTTTGGCGTACTCGTGCAGAGCTTCAGCGACGCTTACTGACCGACCGCCTTACCGGAGCCATCCGTGATGTTGCGCCACTGTGTACGGATAACGCCCTTTACGTTGTCGGGCATGGGCACATAATCAAGTTCATCGGCCATCTTGTCGCCGTTGGCATAAGCCCAATCGAAAAACTTCAGCGCTGCCGCCGCTTGCTGCGGCTTGTCCTGCTTGACGTGCATCATGATGAAGGTCGCACCAGTGATCGGCCACGCGTCCTTGCCCGGCTGCTCGGTCAGCACCTGGTTGAAGCTCTTGGTCCACTCGGCCCCCGCGGCAGCCGCTTTGAAAGTGGCGTCGCTCGGCGCGACGTAGTTGCCTGCCTGGTTGCGCATCTGTGTATGCGACATCTTGTTCTGCTTGGCGTACGCGTATTCGACGTAGCCTATTGAATTGGGCAGACGTTGCACGAACGCCGAGACGCCTTCGTTACCCTTGCCGCCGGCACCGGTCGGCCAGTTCACCGCGGTACCCTCGCCGACCTTGGACTTCCACTCGGGGTTCACCTTCGAAAGATAGTTGGTGAACAGAAACGTAGTGCCCGAACC
>JACCYC010000262.1 GCA_013696665.1 Burkholderiaceae bacterium
CGCCACTTGATCGGTGAAGTCCGCGCGCGACGCGTCGCCTTGCACGTTCCACGCAGCGGCGATCGGCGCCTCGGTGAGTGTGATCGGATCAGACACGCAGCCGCTCGCCTTCGGGATCGATGAACACGGGCGAGCCGACCTTCACTCGCACTCTTGAATTCGCTAGCGGCGATACCGCCCACAATGTTTCACCATGACGATCACGGCCGTTGGCAAGCAGCGCCAGCGCGATCCATGCATCGAGGTTCGGAGAAAAACACCACGAAGTCACGTGGCCGAGCATCGGGTTCGGTGCTGCATGATCGGGATCGGCAACGATCTTTGCAGCGCGCGGCATTTGCGCGCTATCGAGCGCGGTCAACCCCACCAGTTGCCAGCGATCCGGCGTCGTCAGCGCCGGTCGATTCAGCAGCGGTTTGCCGATACACCATTTTTTCGCGTTGACGAGCTTGCCCATGCCGAGGTCATCGGCAGTGGTGCGGCCGTCGGCTTCGGCGCCGATCACGACGTGGCCTTTCTCGATACGCAGCGTGCTCATCGCTTCGGTGCCGTAAGGCATCAGGCCGAACTCTTCGCCCGCCGTGATTACCGCTTCCCACATCGCCAGGCCGCGATCGGCCGGCACATGGATCTCGTACGCCATCTCACCCGAATAACTCATCCTGAAAAGCCGCGCGGGAACGAGCCCGCTTGCCGTGCGAACGTTGCATGTGCCGACCGCGAGAAACGGAAACGCCTCGTTCGAGACGTCTATATCGACCAGCTTGGCGAGCACCTTGCGCGAGTTCGGGCCCGACAGTGCCGCTGCGCTCCACTGCTCGGTGACCGAGGTGGCAAACACTTCGAGCTCGGGCCATTCGGCCTGCAGCAAGTATTCGAGCTGCTGCATCACCTTGACTGCATTGACCGTCGTGGTTGTCATCAGATAGTGTGTATCCGACAGCCGCGACGTGGTGCCGTCGTCCATCACTATGCCGTCTTCGCGCAGCATCACACCGTAGCGGCACCGGCCGACTGCGAGCGTGTCCCACTTGTTGATGTAGACGCGATTCAGCAGCTCGGCGACGTCCCTACCCTGCAGCTCGATCTTGCCGAGCGTAGACACGTCGACCACGCCGACGTTGATGCGAACGTTGCGCGCTTCACGGTTGGCCGCCTCGTCTTCGGATTCGCCCGAGCGCGGATACGAATGCGGGCGTTTCCATAGCCCCGCGTTGATGAAACGCGCGCCGCGTTCGGCGTGCCAATCGTGAATCGCCGAGTAGCGCGTCGGCTCGACGAGCGGGCCGGCTTCGTGGCCTGGGATCGAACCCAGCGTCACCGGTGTGTACGGCGGGCGAAACGTCGTGGTCCCCACTTTCGGAATCGGCACATCGAGCAGATGCGCCATTAGCGCAAGGCCGATCACGTTGCTCGTCTTGCCCTGATCAGTGCCCATGCCGAGCGTGGTGTAGCGCTTCAGGTGTTCGATCGATTGGTAGTTCTCGCGGGCGGACAGCTTGATATCGCTGACAGTCACATCGTTTTGCAGATCGACAAAACATTTGTCTGATTTGCTGCGCGCGGGTACGGCCCAAAGCGGCAGCGAGGACGAACCTGCGGTCGATGCGGCACGCGGCGCTTGATGCGCCGGCGCGGTAAAGCCGCAGCGTTCGGCGGCTGTGGCCCCGGCCGCGTGCCCCTCTGCCAATGCCTGCGCCAGGTCGAAGCAGCCGTTGGCCGCACCCACCGGCGTGATCGGCAGCGGCGACGATTCGGGTACGAACGTCGCGAGCGCGTCGTCATAGCGCAGCTTGCCGCGCGCTTGCGAGAAAAGATGCACTGCGGGATTCCAGCCGCCTGACACGCACACCAGATCGCAATCGAGGCGGCGCATCGCGCCGCCTTTGACCGGCAAGATATCCATCGCTGTTACGCGGTGCCTGCCGTGCGCTTTGGTGATCACCGAATCGGCAAGCAACGTGAGACCGGCGGCGCGCGCTTGCGACGGCAATGTGCCGCTTAACGACGCTGCTGGCCGTGCGTCGACTACGGCGCCGATCGCAACGCCTGCGGCGTGCAACGCCAACGCGTCCGAATATGCGCCGTCGTTGTTGGTGAAGATGACCGCGCGTGAACCTGGCCGCACGCCATAGCGCCTGACATACGTGTGCGCAGCGCCCGACAGCATCGAACCCGGTAAGTCGTTGTTGGCATACGCGATCGGCCGTTCGATTGCGCCGCTGGCGAGCACAACCGCTTTCGCGCGAATCTTCCACAAACGTTGGCGAGGCGTGTGCGCTGGCGCTGACGCGAGATGATCGGTGACGCGTTCGACGGCGCCCACCAGGTTGCCGTCGTAATAACCGAACGCGGTTGTGCGAGTTAGCAACGTCACATCGGGATGCGCGGTTAACTCGGCGATCTTCGTGCCGATCCATGCTTGCGCCGGCTGGCCGTCAATCTCTGCGTCGAACACGCCACCGCCCCACCATGCATTTTCATCGCACACGATCACTCGCGCGCCCGCTTGCGCTGCTGCGCTCGCACTCGCGAAGCCGGTGACGCCGCCGCCGATCACCAGCACGTCGCAATGCGCATATCGATGCTCGTAGTGATCGGGGTCGGCTTCGCTGGATGCGCGACCCATGCCGGCCGCGTGGCGAATCGCGTGCTCGTACTTGAGCCACCATTTCGGCGTCGGCGGCCACATGAACGTCTTGTAGTAGAAGCCGGCCGGGATCAGGCGCGACACCGCGTTGTTGATGGCGCCGATATCGAAGCGAACCGATGGCCAGCAGTTCTGGCTCGACGCGATCAGCCCTTCGTACAACTCCTGCGTGGTGGCGCGCACATTCGGTTCGGTGAGCGCGCCGCCGGCCAATTGCACCATCGCATTCGGCTCTTCGGTGCCGGCGCTGAAGATGCCGCGCGGGCGGTGATACTTGAAACTGCGTGCGACCAGGTGCACACCGTTTGCCAGCAGCGCAGAGGCGAGCGTATCACCGGCGTAGCCCTGATGTGCAACGCCGTCGTATTCGAACGCGAGCGGCCGGGTGCGATCGACGATGCCACCCGTGGGCAAACGGAACGGCTGCGTCACGAGACAAAGTCCTCGTCAATGCGAGCACTGGCAAGAATTTCGTGCGTGCGCGTGTCGCGCCGAACCTTGAACCAAGTGCGGCAGCTCGCGCTGTGCAGCCACAGTTCGTCATGCGGGCCGCATGGGTTCTCGCGCAGGTACGCGTACTCGTACCAAGCGGACTCTGGCGCATCGAGCGCGGGTCGCTGGACGGTCGCATCGCCACCGTACGTAAACTCAATTTGATTGCGCGGCCCGCACCACGGGCAAGGGATCAGCAGCATTTCAGTGCGCCCATGCGTACGGACCCGCGCCCTTCTCGTCGAGCACGTTTCCCTCAGCGAAGCGCTCGAGCGTGAAAGCGGCATTCAGGTCATGTGGTCGATCATGCGCGATCGTGTGCGCGTGCAGCCAACCCGATGCGGGTGTGGCTTTGAACCCGCCGTAACACCAGCCGCCGGTCATGTAGAGACCTGAAACCGGAAGCTTGCCGATGATCGGGCTGCCGTCCATCGTCATGTCCATGATGCCGCCCCAGGTGCGCAACAGTTTCAGGCGACCGAAACTTGGAAACAGTGCGAGGCACGCGCCGACAACGTGTTCGATGATCGGGAGGTTGCCGCGCTGCGCGTACGAGTTGTAAAAGTCGAGATCGCCGCCCATCACCAGCTCGCCCTTGTCGGACTGGCTGACGTAAAAGTGCACGGCGCCCGACGTCACTA
>JACCYC010000296.1 GCA_013696665.1 Burkholderiaceae bacterium
CGATGGCCCTGGGACACGATGGCGTTGAGTTGCGCCAGCCGCTGCGTCGTCGGTGTCGAGCCCGTATCGGATCCGCTGACCCGGTACCCGAGGGTGAGCAGCACTTCCGCGATGCCGCTCATGCCACTGCCGCCAATGCCGACGAAGTGGACGTGTTTGATTGCGTGCTTCACGCAGCCACCTTCTCGATCACCGCAGCTACCCGGTCGGTGGCGTCGGGGCGGCCGAGCGAGTGGGCGGCGTGCGCCATCGCAAGCAATCGGTCGCGTGTCAGCGTCGTTAACAATTCAGCCAGGCGCTGCGCGGTCAACTCGGACTGCGGCAGATGGATCGCCGCGTCATTGGCCGCCATCAACTGCGCATTTGCGCGTTGGTGCGATGTTGTCGCAACCACCAGCGGCACCAGAACGCTCGCCACCCCTGCCGCAGCAAGTTCCGAAACCGTGATCGCACCGGCCCGGCAGACGACCACGTCGGCGGCGGAGTACCGCGCCGGCATGTCGTCGATAAAAGCGACGATCTCGGCTTCGACGCCGACCGCGCTGTATAGCGATCGCACCGCGTCGACGTGCTGCGCGCCGCATTGATGAACGACTTTCGGCCGCAGATCCGATCGAATCATCGCAAGCGCATTCGGCACAGATTCGTTCAGTACGCGCGCACCGAGGCTGCCGCCGATGACGAGTAATTGGAGCGGTCCACTGCGAGTCGCGAAACGCTGCGCGGGCGTCTTGATCTGCGCAATTTCCGCGCGCACCGGATTGCCGGTAACCATTCCTTTGTTCCCCGCGCGCTCGAGCGCGCGACCCTCGAAGCCGCACAACACGGCCGCCGCGACCGGACGCAACATTGAAGTCGACATTAGCGGCGCCGCATCTGAGTTCAGCAATATCAATGGCACGCCAAGCGTGCTCGCCGCAAGCCCGGCGGGAACTGCCACATAGCCGCCGGTGGAAAACATCGCGCGCGGCTTGCGCGAGCGGATCAACGCGCGGCTTTGCCACAGCGCGCGCAGCAAGTAGAACCCGCCCAGCAGTAAAGTTTTTGCGCCCTTGCCGCGCAAGCCCGAAAATTCGATCGCATCGAACGCAATGCCGCGCGGCTCGACCCACTGCCGCTCGAGCCCGGTGCGCGTTCCAAGCCAGCTCACCGACCATCCGCGCGAACGCAGCGCCTCGGCAACCGCCAGGCCCGGCATTACGTGACCGCCGGTACCTGCCGCCACCACGATCAGGTGTTTCATACGCGTCCCCCGCGCATCAGCACGCGATTCTCGCGGTCTATCCGCAGCAGGATCGCGATAGCGACCAGCGTCGACAGCAACGCTGAACCGCCATAGCTCATCAGCGGCAGCGTCAGCCCCTTGGTCGGCAGCAAGCCCGTAGCGACACCGACGTTGATGAAGGTTTGCACGCCGATCCACAGACCAACGCCCTGTGCGACCAGACCCGCGAAGGTACGCTCGAGTGCAATCGCCTGGCGGCCGATTTCGAACGAGCGCTTGATGAGCCAGTAAAAGAGCACGACTACGGTCATAACGCCGACCAGGCCAAGCTCCTCACCGAGCACGGCCAGAATGAAGTCGGTGTGCGCCTCGGGCAGGTAGTGCAGCTTTTCGACGCTGCCACCGAGGCCGACACCAAACCACTCGCCGCGTCCAAACGCAATCAGTGAATGCGACAGCTGATACGCCTTGCCGAGCGCGTTGCCTTCGGACCACGGATCGAGATAGGCAAAGATTCGCTCGCGCCGCCACGGCGACAGCCAGATAACGAGCACGAACACCGAGGCCAGCGCAGCTGAAATTCCAGCGAAGAGCCGTCCGTTGACGCCGCCCAGAAACAGAATGCCCATACTGATCGCAACGATCACGCCGAACGCGCCCAGATCAGGCTGCAGCAGCAGCAGCACGCCGAGCGCACCCATCACGAATGCCATCGGCAAAAAACCCTTGGCGAAGTGATTCATGAAGTCCTGCTTGCGTACGGTGAAGTTTGCGGCGTAGAGAACGCACGCGACCTTCATCAATTCCGACGGCTGCAGATTCAGAAAACCAAGCGCGATCCATCGCTTGGCCCCGTTTACGCCCTTGCCTACTCCGGGAACCAGGACGACGACCAACAGTGCGAACGCACCGACGAACACGTAGGGCGCGATCCGCTGCCAGACCGCAACCGGAATCTGGAATGCGATCGCGGCGGCACAGAACGCAACGCCGATGGACAACAGGTGGCGCATCAGAAAATGCGTTGGCGTCACGTTGTATCGCGGCGAGTCAGCAAGCGAGATCGACGCTGAGTAGACCATCACCGTACCGAGCAGCAGTAATGCCACAACAACGCCGATCAGTGGACGGTCCACCGCCGGCATGGTGGCCGCACGCGCCGGCAGCGCGGGCGCGCTGCTGAGGCCTGTCAGCGAGCCGGCGAAGGCAAACGCACCGCCGCGAGGTTCGTGCGAGCGACGCCCGGACTTCGAGCCGCCGGCCAATCGCAAGATTTGGCTCAGCACGGTTGTGGCGCCGATGCAAGTTCATGCACCGAAGCGGCGAACGCCTCACCACGGTGCACGTAGTTGCGAAACATGTCGAAACTGGCACACGCTGGCGACAGCAGGACCGCGTCACCTGCGACTGCGTGCTCGGCGGCAAGCGTTACTGCGCGTTCAAGCGAGCAGGCGTCAAGCACCGGTACGTGCGCCAACCCGGTTTCAAGCGCACGACGAATCAGCGGGGCATCGCGCCCGATCAATACAACCGCTCGCGCATGCCGCACAAGCGACTTGACCAGGGGCGCGAAATTCTGGCCTTTGCTGTCGCCTCCGAGAATGACGACAAGCTTCCTGTCGTGTTCCGACATGCCTTCGATCGCCGCTCCGGTCGCGCCAACGTTGGTGCCCTTACTGTCGTCGTAATACTCGACGCCGTCGATCGTCGCGATCAGTTGCAGACGATGCGGCTCGCCCTGGTAACGACGCAGCGCGTGCATCATCGGGCCGAGCGGACAGCCGATCGCACGCGCCAGTGCAATTGCAGCCAGCGCATTCAGTGTGTTATGCACCCCACGAATCGCGAGTGCATCGACCGGCATCAGGCGGTGCACAAGTAACTCCTGCGGCATCGGCTCCGCGCCCTTCTTGCGCCGGCTCGAAGCCGCCAGGTCTTCCGCCCACGCCAGCCACGCCACGCCATGCTCGATGACGAGTCCATACGCATTGCCAGCGCCGGGCGCATCGGCGCCGAAGGTTGCAGCGTCGGGCACGCGAGTCGCCATCGCTGCAATCACCGGGTCGTCGCGGTTAAGGACTTGTACGGTCCGCGCGCCAAAAATGCGCCTTTTGCACGCTACGTAGGATTCCATCGTCGTGTGCCAGTCGAGATGGTCTTCGCTGAGGTTGAGCACCGCGCCGGCGTCGCACACAAGCGAGCGCGTGGTCGCAAGTTGAAAACTCGAGAGCTCAAGGACCCAAACATCGGGCAGGTCATCGGCGATCAGCCGCGCTTGCAACGCGTCCAGAGCGGCGGGCGAAATGTTGCCGGCAACTTCCGCCCGCTGCTCCGTGGCATTGATCATCTGACCCACCAAGCGGGTCGTGGTGGTCTTGCCGTTGGTGCCAGTGACGCCGATGATCTTGGGCGTGTAGTTTCGTTCGGCCTTCAGTCGCGCGAGTTCGCGCGCGAATAATTCGATCTCGCCGACCACGTCGATCTTGCGCTTGTTTGCCGCTTCCACGAGCGGCGCTGCCGCCGACGCGGTGGGTGAAAGGCCGGGGCTCAACGCAAGCAGTTGCACATCGTCGATCAATGAAGGCAGAAATTCGCCTCCGATGAACTCGGCCTGCGGCAACTCACTGCGCAACGCGGCCAGACGTGGTGGATTGGACCGCGTGTCGGCAACGTGGACGGCTGCGCCGCGTGCGACGAGGAAGCGCGCCATCGCAAGGCCGCTATCGCCAAGTCCCAGTACGAGTGCGCGTGTGTTGATCATCGGATCTTCAGCGTCGATAACCCGACCAGCACCAGCATCATCGTTATGATCCAGAATCGCACGACAACCTGCGTCTCCTTCCAACCCGAGAGTTCGAAGTGATGATGCAGAGGCGCCATTCGAAAAATGCGCCGACCACCGGTCCACTTGAAGTAAATCACTTGCAACATCACCGACACCGTTTCGATGACGAAGACGCCGCCCATGATGAACAGCACGATCTCTTGCCGCGTAATCACGGCGATCGTTCCAAGTGCTCCGCCGAGTGCAAGCGCGCCCACATCGCCCATGAACACCTCGGCCGGGTACGCGTTGAACCACAGGAACGCGAGGCCGGCGCCGGCAATCGCAGCGCAGATGATGACTAGCTCGCCGGCGCCTGGGATATACGGGAACAGCAGGTAGCGCGCATAGTCTGCGCGCCCTACCACGTACGCAAAGACGCCCAGCGCGGAGCCGATCATCACCGTTGGCATGATCGCGAGGCCGTCAAGCCCGTCGGTCAAGTTCACCGCGTTACTCGTGCCGACGATGACGAAATAGGAAAGCAGAATGAATCCGAACACGCCGAGCGGATAGGCGATGTTCTTGAAAAACGGCAACAACAGGTCCGAGCGCGCTGGCAGATCAATGGTGAACCCTTGCGTGATCCATTGCTGCATCAGCTCGCCGATCCGATCGGTCGATGGTGCAGCGATTGCAAACGCAAGGTAGAACGACGCCGCGAGCCCGATCGCGGATTGCCATGAATACTTCTCGCGTGCGCTCATCCCTTTCGGGTTTCCATGCACGACTTTCCGGTAGTCGTCGACCCAGCCGATCAATCCGAAGCCGAGCGTAACGATCAACGTCACCCAGATGAATCGGTTCGACAAGTCGGCCCATAGCAACGTCGTGATGCCGATCGAGATCAGGATCAATGCGCCGCCCATCGTCGGCGTCCCGGTCTTGGTCAGGTGACTCTGCGGCCCGTCCTGTCGCACCGCCTGGCCGATCTTCAATGCAGCAAGGCGGCGAATGACCAGCGGCCCAGCGGCGAGCCCGATCAGCAATGCCGTCGCTGCAGCCAGCACCGCCCGCAACGTCAGATACGAAAAGACATTAAATGATCGGATGTCGCGCGCCAGCCATTCGGAGAACTCGAGCAACATCTAGTGCACTCCTTCGAACTGCTGCGTACTCAACGCCCGCACTACACGTTCCATTCGCATGGAACGCGAACCCTTGACCAGCACCGTTCGGTTGGCGACGCCGTGGATTTGCAAAGCAGCGATTAACGCGTCGATGTCATCAAAGTAGCGCGCCGATTCACCAAATGCTCGCACCGTCTCGCGCGTCATCGGCCCAATAGCGAACAGGGAATCAACGCCGCACTCGCGTGCATACGCGCCGACTTCGTGATGAAACTCGGGCCCACGCGAACCCACCTCACCCATTTCACCGAGAACCAGCACCCGCGGCGATGGCGCCGCGGCCAGAACGTCTATCGCTGCGCGCACCGAGTCCGGATTCGCGTTGTAGCTATCGTCGATTAAAACGCCGTCGAACATCTTGAGCCTTACCCCACGACCATCGACTGGGCGCCACGCAGTCAAACCTGCTGCAATCGTCTCGGAGGGGATGCCGATCGCGATGCTGGCTGCAACCGCCGCCAAAGCATTACGCACGTCATGCAAGCCGGTCGCAGCAATGCGCACATCGATCAGACCGTCCGGCGTCGCCATTGATACCGCTGTGCCGTCGCCTGCATTGCTGAATGTGGCGGTCACGACAGCCGACGCGTCGATCGCAAAGTCGATCACGCGGCGCGTACCAGCAAACTGGCGCCAGACGGGAGCGCACGCATCGTCCGCTGGCAACACCGCGACTCCATCGTCGGACAAGGCGGCGATCACCTCGCCGTTTTCAAACGCCGTTGCCTCGACCGAACGCATGAACTCCTGATGCTCGCGCTGCGCGTTGGTGACGACGGCCACAGTCGGCTGGACGAGTCCCGCTAAATAGGCAATTTCGCCCGGATGATTCATTCCGGCTTCAAATACCGCAGCTCGATGATGCTTGGAAAGCTGCCAGAGCATCAATGGCACACCGATGTCGTTGTTTAAATTTCCGCGCGTTGCCAGTCGTCCCTTATCCCCATGTGCCTGCGCAAGTATCGAAGCAATCATTTGCGTCACCGTGGTCTTGCCGTTGCTTCCCGCGACTGCGATCACCGGCAGTGCAAATCGCGCCCGCCAATTCGCCGCGGCAAGACCTAATGCACGCCGCGTATCGGGGACGATGATCTGGGCGATATCGACGTCGACAGTCCGATTGACCAGTGCTGCGCACGCGCCTTTTTCCTTTGCCTGCGCGACATGATCGTGGCCATCGAAGCGCTCGCCGGTTAGCGCGACAAAGAGGGCGCCTGTTGTTAGCGAACGTGAGTCTGTCGATACGCTGGAGAACCCGATCCGGCTGTCGCCCTGCAATTCGGTCGTGGCATCTTTAGGAGCAACCACACGCGCCAGTTCGCCAATGCTCATCAAAGCGCTCATGTAGCGCTCGCTGCACCGGCGCGTTTGGCAAGCGCTGCTCGCGCGTGCGCGACGTCCGAAAACGGCGCCTTGGATTTGCCCACGATCTGATAACTCTCGTGGCCTTTGCCGGCTATCAGCACTACATCTATTGAGCACGCGCTTGCGATCGCATGAGCAATCGCGTCACCCCGGTCGACGATCGTTACCAACCCGCGTGCATCGCATGCGCCGGTAGCGATCTGCGCGCAAATGGCGCTAGCGTCTTCACTGCGCGGGTTGTCGCTGGTGACAACAACGACGTCTGCGCCCTCGGCTGCCACGGCACCCATCGCTGGGCGCTTACCTTGATCGCGATCTCCGCCGGCGCCGAATACGACCCACAGTTTGGCGCTGCGTGTTGCACAACCCTTGGCCATTGTGCTGCGCGCTATAACAAGCGGGCGCAGTGCCGCTAGGGCCTTAGCCAACGCGTCAGGCGTGTGGGCGTAATCGACAACAGCCAATGGTGCGTCGGGCACCGCGACTTGCTGCATCCGGCCCGTGGGTGCCTCGAGCTGAGGCAAGGCCGCCATTGCGCGCGCGAAGTCGATGCCGCAAGCGTGCAGCACGCCCAGTACGCCAAGCAAATTCTCGACGTTGAACTGTCCGACCAGCGGGACTTCCGTCGACATCGCCACCCCGTCCAGGGCGACGTCGAACGCGATCCCGCGCGCAGTCGCGCGGACGCGCTGCGCAGTCAAATGAGAGGCGATTCCAAGCTTAGCGGCAAAAGCGTCAGTAGCTTCGGCGCGACCGGCCACGCTGTACCCGATGACATCGATGCCGCGCTGCGCGAGCTTCAACACCAAACGGCGACCCACGGAATCATCGAGGTTAACAACCGCATGCGACAGCGTCGGCCACTCGAACAGCAGCGACTTGGCCGCTTCATACTGCTGCATGCTGCCGTGATAGTCGAGATGATCGCGCGTCAGATTAGTGAACAGCGCGACGTCGACTTTCATGCCGTTAAGTCGTCCTTGCTGCAGCCCAATCGACGACACCTCCATCGCCAGCGCCTGTGCACCCGCATCGAGCAGCGCTCGCACATCACGTTGCAGCGACACCGGATCCGGAGTGGTCAGCAAACTCTCGGCGAGCGCTTCGCCCGCAAACCCCAAGCCAATGGTGCCGATCACCGCGCAGCGGCGCCCAGCGCCCGTCAACAACTGCGCGATCCACTGAGTCGACGATGTCTTGCCGTTGGTGCCGGTGACAGCGATGGAAAGCAGATGCTCGCTTGGATGACGATAGAAGTCTGCCGCGAGCGGACCGAGCACCTGATCCAATTCGTCGACGGCGCGGACCGGAAGGTCCGGCGTCGAAAACCCGCCGCCACTGTCCCAACCGCGCGCATCGACCAGTGCAGCGACTGCGCCGTTAGCGGCCGCCTCAGGAAGATAGTTGCGCCCATCAACCGTATCGCCGCGGAGTGCGATAAAAACGTCGCCTTCTTTCACCCGGCGACTGTCGAGATGCAAATCGTGTCGCTCGCTGAACACGGACGGAACCTTGTGGCGAAGCCATGACAGCGTGTCAGCCACGATCTGTGAGCGTGCCCGCAGGGCACTCGCGCCAAGCGTCGTGCCAGGCAAAAATTCCGCAGCGCGCTGACCCCCGGCCGCGCTCATGGAGTTCTGCGCAAAGCGACCATCTCGCGCCCCGTGTCTACTGGCGCGTCGGGCGCGACCTGCAACGTGCGCAGCGCATTGACAGTGATCTGCGCGAATACCGGTGCCGCCACCTGGCCACCGTAGTGTGCGCCGGCAGGCTCGTCGATCATCACCGCGACGACGATGCGCGGATCCGAAACCGGGGCGAAACCCACGAAGGAAGCCACGTACTCGCGCACATACTGGCCATTCTTGATTTTGTACGCGGTGCCGGTCTTGCCCGCCACGCGATAGCCTGGAACGCGCGCCAACGGCGCCGTACCTTCGGGACCCACCGCCATTTCGAGCATCTTGCGCACCGACTGCGCCGTTTGCGGCGACACCGCGCGTACCGGTGTCGCGCTGCCATCTGATTTCAGCAGCGTCAACGGCACCAGCAGCCCATCACTGGCGAACACCGAATACGCACGCGCGAGCTGAACCAGGGTGACCGAAACCCCATGGCCATAGGAAATCGTTGCCTGCTCGATCGGCCGCCACGTTTTCGCCGGACGCAACCGGCCCGCCACGGCGCCTGGAAAATCCAACCGCGGCGCCTGGCCAAAGCCCACGCTGGCATAGGCGTCCCACAGCTTCTGCGCCGGCAAATCGAGTGCGATCTTCGCAGTGCCGACGTTGCTGGACTTCGCTACGACTTCCTCAACGGTCAGAATGCCATGGGGATGGGCGTCGCCGATCGTGCGGTTGCCGATCGTCAGACGGCCGGGCGCGGTTTGGATTCGTGTCTCTGGCTTTATCTTGCCGGCTTCCAGCGCAGCAGCGATTGCAAACGGTTTCATCGTCGAGCCGGGCTCGAACGTATCGGTCAACACACGATTGCGAATTGCGTCGCCCGCGAGCTTGCCGCGCAGATTGGGATCAAAACTGGGCAGATTGGCCAGCGCGAGCACTTCGCCAGTTTTGACGTCGAATACGATCGCAGCACCGGCCTTGGCACGGCTTTTATCCAACGCGCCTTTCAAGGCGGCATGCGCGATGTACTGGATGCGGTTGTCAATGGACAGTGCCAGGTCCCTGCCGTCTAAAGGCTCGCGCAGCCACGCGTCTTCGACCACGCGCCCGAGCCGGTCTTTGATCACGCGTCGGCTCCCGGCGCGACCAGCGAGCAGCCGCTCGTGCGCCAGCTCGATCCCTTCCTGACCCCGGTCTTCGACATTCGTAAAGCCGATCACGTGCGCGTTGGTCGCACCCTCGGGGTAATGCCGCTTGAATTCGCGCGTCGAGTGAATCCCCGGAAGCTGCATGGTGGCAATGCGATCGGCCACTTCGGCATCGACCTGTCGGCGCAAGTACACGAAGGTGCGATCCTCGTCGGCGAGCCGGCGCTTCAATTCCGAGACGTTGAGCTGCAACGCGCGCGCAAGCGCATTCAACTGCTCCGGCGTGGCGTCAACATCATCGGGAATGGCCCACAGCGCGCGCGCCGGCACCGATGATGCGAGTACGACTCCGTTGCGATCGGTAATGCGGCCGCGCGTGGCCGGAATATCCAGCGTGCGCGCATACCGCGCTTCACCCTGACGCTGCAGGAATCCGGTCGATACCCCGCCCATCAGATAAAACACGCGTCCGCCCAACGCCGCGAACGCGGCGAACAATACGAACAACATCAGCTTGGAACGCCACGCAGGCAACGCAACGGTCAGCAACGGATTAGCATGGAAACCGACGCTGTCTCCGCGCTCGCGGCGCGCACGCCCTCGATTCAGGGTCGGCCGCCAAGCCGTTCCCTTCTTCATTTTTTGGATTCCTGGTTGGGAAGGTTCAGAAATACCGTGCGGCTGGAATCGATGGGCTTCAATCCAATCTTGCGAGCTTCGGTTTCCACGTTCGAGGGTTGCGACAGTCGGGCTTGCTCGATCCGCAGGCGCTCAAATTCGACGTCGAGCCGCTTTGCGTCGCCTTGCGAGCGCTCGAGATCGATGAACAACGAGCGCGAACGATGTTGGGCGGTGACCAGTGACAGCGCCGCAGCAAACAACAGAACACTGACGACCAGCAGCAAGCCGCGCCGAATCATCGGTTGACCCCACGCCATGGCTCGGCAGTGCGCTCAGCTACACGCATCACCGCGCTGCGCGCACGCGGGTTGGCAGCAATCTCGCCGGCGTCGGGCAGCACGCGCACCACACCTGAAAGCGTTGCCCGTGGAAGCTGGTCGGCACGCAACGGTAGTCGGCGCTCGAGCGTGCTTTGGCGCTCCGGATGATGATTCGAATCGATGAAACGCTTAACGATGCGATCTTCCAGCGAATGAAAGCTGATCACGACCAGTCGACCGCCTGTCGAAAGCATCGCTGCTGCCTGTTCCAGTGCTAGCGCCAATTCTTCAAGCTCTTGATTGATATGAATCCGTATAGCCTGAAACGTCCGCGTGGCCGGATGCTGAGCGCCGTCAGTGTTGTTCTTGCGGCTCTTAACGACGGCGCTCGCCACGAGACTCGCAAAGTCGGAGGTTGTCGATACCGGTGCGGCCGCTGCGGGTCGCGCGTCTGCGCGGCGAGCAACAATCGCCTTTGCAATCGATGCAGCAAACCGTTCTTCCCCATAGTCACGGATCACTCGCGTCAATTCTTCGACTGGAGCGCGCGCCAGCCACTCGGCAGCGGTCTCGCCGCTCGACGCGTCCATGCGCATGTCGAGCGGGCCATCGTGTCGCCACGAAAAACCGCGCGAGCCATCGTCGATCTGAGGCGAAGACACACCCAAGTCAAGCAACACGCCGTCGACGCAGGAGAGTGACAACGCCTCGAGCATGACCCGCAGACGTGAAAACGCAGTGTGTTCAATGTGAAAACGTGGGTCGTTTATTGAACGCGCCGACTCGACCGCCTGCAAGTCGCGATCGAATGCAATCAGCCTGCCCCGCGCACTCAGTCGTTGCAGGATGAGCCGCGTGTGTCCTCCGCGCCCAAACGTTGCATCGACGTACGTACCGTCGGGATCGGTCAGCAGGTTGTCTACTGCCTGAGTGGCGAGAACTGCACTGTGCGCCGGCGCGCCCGGCAACTTGGCCGAGGACATTCAAGTTCATCTCCTACACATCGCGCGCATCGATTTCAATCGTCCGCGCTCAGAACGTGAATTCCGCTGCCGATTCCGGCAACCCGTTGGCAAGTGCGGCTCGCTCATGGTCAGCAAGCCGCACTGCATCCCACAACTCGAAGTGCCCACCCATGCCGAGCAGCATCAAGTCACGTTCCAGTTGTGCTGCAGTTCGAAGCTCGGTGGGGACCAGCAGGCGGCCCGCGCCGTCAAGGTCGATATCGGTCGCGTTGCCGAGCAAAAGCCGCTGCAAAGCTCGCGCGGAAAACGGCAATTGCGCAATTTGCTCGCGTCGCGCTTCCCAGGTTGGGCGTGGATAGACCAGCAAACAGCCGTCCGGGTGTCGTGTGACAGTCAGCCGACCGTCGCAATTCGCAGCGAGCGAATCGCGGTGCCGACTTGGCATCGACAGGCGGCCTTTGCCGTCGAGCGTGAGTTGTGATGCGCCCTGAAACACAATAAGGTAGACCGCCGCGCGCTAAGCGAACGCTGACTAGCCCACTATCTCCCACTTTTTGACACGCCGCGACTGTACGGGACCCGCAGAGGGGCGGTCAAGGGAATTACCGGGATTTTTTAATGTTCACAAAGACTTAGCGCACCTCGGTCACCGCCTTTGGTATTGGCAATTAGTGTGGCAAAAGAAAGAGATACGTTTGGCAGTGCAAGTGAACTCTATTCAGTTTCATTGCGATACCGTTTTTAAGCCGTTCTTCAGGATCAGGCGCGCGTGGCGTTGATACGTGACGTAAGCCAGCAACCAATCCACCATCGTGGTAACGCGATTTCGAAAACCTATCAAGAAAAAAATGTGCACAAAAAGCCAGGTCCACCACGCGACAAGGCCCGAAAGTTCAACTCCCCCTGGAAAGACCGCGACTGCAGACTTGCGTCCAATCGCTGCCAGCGCTCCACGATCGCGGTAGCGAAACGACGTCGCCGGCACAGGTTGACCTGCGCTTTCGGAAGCGATCACGCGTGCTACATACGCGCCCATTTGCTTGGCCGCATATGCAACGCCTGGGACTTGTTTCTGATCTTGCGTTAGCGACGCAAGATCTCCGATGACGAACACTGACGGCGCCGATTCCAGCCGCAATGTGGGTGTCACGAGCGCGCGGCCCATGCGGTCACGCTGACCAGGCAAATTTCTCGCAAGCGGGGTCGCCTGAACACCTGCGGCCCACAACACCGTGCGCGTCTCGATGCGTGTGCCCTCCTCCTCACCCGGTCGCCCACTGCCCCCAGTTGAAATTCCTTTGCCATCGACACCGCTGACGTGTGCGTTGACGCGTACCTCAACGCCGAGCCGCTCGAGTTGCCGAGTCGCCTTGTACGACAGCCTTTCCGGATAGGTACTCAAGATGCGACTACCGCCCTCGAGCAGAATCACCTTCGCCTGCGACGGATCGATCGAGCGGAACTCGTCGGTCAACGTATGGCGGGCAATCTCTGCCAGCGTGCCAGCGAGCTCGACGCCGGTCGGGCCGCCTCCGATGATTGCGAACGTGAGCCACGCGGCGCGCTCGACAGGATCATCGATGCGCTCAGCGCGTTCGAAAGCAATCAAGACGCGGCGCCGGATCTCAAGCGCATCGTCCAGCGTTTTTAAACCCGGTGCATGCTGCGCCCATGCATCGTGTCCAAAATACGAATGCGTCAGCCCGGTTGCCACAATCAGATAGTCAAATGGCATTTCACCGTCGGTTAGCGTTACTCGCTTGTTGACGGTGTCGATTGAAATCGCTTCGGCTAGAAGAACGCGCACGTTCTTTTGCGCACGCAGCACATGCCGAATCGGAGCCGCGATCTGCGGCGCGGAGAGTCCCGCCGTCGCGACCTGGTACAGCAACGGCTGAAAGGTATGGTGATTAACGCGGTCCACCAGGATCACATCGACGGCGGCATTGCGTAATCCGCGCGTCGCAGCGAGCCCGCCGAAGCCGGCGCCCAGAATTACAACAGTTGGTTTGGGTTCACCACTCATCAAAGCAAAAGCAAAGTCCGCCTGTACGCCGGATTCTGTGCGGCGTCCTCGCGAACGCCGTGACGATCATTCCTCTAGGCCGACGGTCGCCCGTCGGCTCAAGCCACCTACCCGCGACCTCACCGAGCAGGATCATCGGCCGCCTATTTGGTGTTGCTCCACGTAGAGATTGCCCGTTTCACCCGACGCTCGCTGTCTCCAACGACGGTCGACTCGTCTCTGTTGCTCTGATCCTCACCTCGCGGTGGGCAGGTGTTACCTGCTACGTCGCTCTACGGAGTCCGGACGTTACCTCTCGCAGCCAAGGCTGCCAGCGATCGTCCAGCGAACTTTGCAAGTGTGATTTTACGCGCGCTTGATGCAGCCGCCAGGTACAGCGCGGCGTAAATCGGCCAGAATGCGCAACGCCGTCCAATCCATCCAGGTGCTGTGCCTTTAAACATTCTCGTCGTTGAAGACTCCGAACTGGACTACGAGCTGCTCGTCGCAACTTTGTCGCGCGAAGGCCTGCGGCCGAGCACAACGCGCGTGGAGGATGAAACGGGCATGCGCGATGCATTTGCCAAAGCTCGCGTTGACGCCGTGATCACCGATCACAACCTCCCTCGATTTGACTCGTTTGCATCGCTGAAAGTCGCAAAAAGTATCGATGCCGATATTCCGGTGATCGTTTTATCCGGCGAAATGTCGGAAGACCTCGCAGTGGCGTCGCTGCATGCGGGCGCCGATGATTTTGTGCTGAAGACCCGAATGTTCCGGATTGCCGCAGCGCTGCAGCAGAGCCTGAAGGCCGCAGGAGCGCGACGTGATGCCCGTAACGCCGTCGCTGCGCTGGCTCAGAGCGAAGCGAAACTGCACGCGCTGACGCAACACCTCGAAAGCGCCAAGGAAGACGAGCGGCGCGCGATTGCGCAGGAGATCCATGATGATATCGGTGGCGCATTGACTGCGCTGAAATTCGAGCTCGTGAGACTGAAACGCACCGTACGCGACGCTGGCGCACAACCGCACCTCGATTCAATTTCACAACTGCTTGAATCCGCTGTCGTGGCCAGCCATCGAATTCAGCACGCGCTAAGACCGGCTGTTCTCGACGCTGGGCTGGTTCCGGCGCTTGAGTGGCTGGCGCGCGGGTTTGGTGAGCGGAGCGGAATCCAGATCGATTTTCAGGCTAACCGGGATGAGTTCGAAATTGCACCTGATCGCGCGGCCGCGTTGTACCGCGTCGCCCAGGAAGCGTTGACGAATATTCGCAAGCACGCAAACGCGACCCACGTTCACATGCAGCTCTTTGCCCTTGGCAACGAGGTCACGCTTGAGGTGCAGGATGACGGCCACGGATTCGATCCAGCGAGCCTGCAAGTCACACCTGGATTCGGTGTCAACGGAATGATGGAACGCGCCCGCGGGCTCGGAGGCTGGTCGGAGGTCTCGTCATCGCCAGGCCGCGGCACAACCGTGATGTTTTCGATTCCACCGCTGCTTGGTCAGCCGGCCATCGAGCGCGAAGCGGAATGACAATCAAACTTTTCGTCGTCGACGACCACGCCATCGTTCGCCGCGGCATTGTGCAAGTTCTTTGTGAGCATCCGGACGTGCAGATCGTTGCCGAAGCTTCCGACTACACGAGCCTGCGCAGCGAACTGAAGAAGCATGGCGAACCCGACGTGCTGGTCATGGACGTAGGGCTTCCAGGGAAAAATGGCATCGATATTTTAAAAGTGCTGCGCGAAGAGTATCCGCGCCTGAAGGTGCTAATCGTCAGCATGTATCCGGAGGACCAGTACGCCGTACGCGCATTTCGCGCCGGTGCATTTGGCTACCTGAACAAAGCAAGCGCGCCGGAGATGCTGCTTGAGGCACTGAACCAGGTGATCTCGGGCCGTAAGTACGTCACCCCCGAAATTGCGCAAGCGCTGATCGAAAATCTGCACACGGCAGATTCGGACGGCGCACTTCATGAAAAGCTTTCAGATCGGGAATTTCAAACGCTAAAGCTCATTGCGTCGGGCAAGCGGTTGTCGGACATTGCTGCCGAGCTCGCGCTCAGTCCGAAAACAGTCAGTGTGTACCGGGCGCGCATTCTCGAAAAAATGTCGATGGGCAGCAATGCCGAGCTGACTCACTACGCCATCAAGAACGGGCTCGTGGAGTAACGGCCGTGGCGGCTTGTTTGGCGTCTTCGAGAAACGCCTCAGCCATCACGCCCGATAAACCGGTTCGCCCAGCGCAGTGCCCGATCCTTCTGGTTGGGCTGTTCGGTAGAAACCTCGGGTTCGCGCGCACTCGACTGCTGCTGCGCGGTCGGTCGCGGCGGCCCGACCGTTTCGCCTTCGAGAGAGCCGAAATGCTGGCCGTTGGCGTGACCGTCCGGTCCGTCCTGCGCCTCGTCGTCCGCATTCTTGTTTCGCGCGCGCGGGCCGAAATCGATGCGCCAATGCGATTGACTGGATGAAGCCTTCAGCATCGAAGGAAAGTCATCCCCAGGAACCGCTGGCGAGAACAGAAAGCCCTGCATCAGCTGGCAACCCTGGTCAAAAAGCCGTGTCATCTGCCCCTGGGTCTCGACGCCTTCAGCAACCACACGCAGCTTGAGGCTCTTGCTCATCGCAATGATCGCGGCAACGATGGCTGCGTTGTCGGAGCTGGTTTCAAGCTCGCGCACAAACGAACGGTCGATCTTCAGCGTGTCGATCGGAAGACGCTTCAGATACGACAGCGACGAGTATCCGGTACCGAAGTCATCTACGGAGATCGAGACGCCGAGATCCTTCAGTGATTGCAGCAACGGCAACGTCGCGCTCAGGTTGTGCATCAACACCGTCTCGGTCAACTCGAGCTCTAGCAGGCGCGGATCGAGTTTGAAGCCATGCAGCGCGGCCTGCACCGGCTCGATCAGATTGGCGCGCTGGATATGCCGGCCGGAAATGTTGACCGAAACCGGAACCGGCGGATGCCCCTGCTCGGCCCACCGCACCATCTGCTCGCACACCTCGCGCACAGCCCACTCGGTGATCGGCACGATCAACCCTGATTCCTCCGCCACCGTGATGAACTCCGCAGGCGGAACGAGCTCGCCGCCGCGCTTCCATCGCATCAAGGCCTCAGCCCCGACAATCTGACCGGTGACGACGTTGACCTTGGGTTGGTAATACAGCACGAGCTCCTGGCGCTCGAGCGCGCGATGCAATGCGGTTTCGAGGCGCCAACGCTCTGCCGTCGCGGTATTCATTGCACTTGAAAAGCGGAGCACACCGTTACGTCCACTGTCTTTGACCGCGTACATCGCGATATCGGCCTTGCGCAGCAGTGTGTCGACGTCGCTGCCATCCGATGGATAGGCAGCAAGCCCGATCGAAGCCGTGACAAAAAGTTCGTGCCCGGAGAAACTGAACGGCTTGCGCATCGTTTCGAGAATGCGTTGAGCCACCGCTTCGATAACGCTGGGCTCGGAAACGTCGGTCAGCAGGATCGTGAATTCATCGCCGCCCAGACGGGCAACGCTGTTGGAATTGCTTGGTGCTGGGGCAGACGCCGAACCGGCGGCAAGGCTGCGCGTGGCCGACCCGATCGACGGCGGGCGGATACCTTGCGACGGGCCCGCGCGTTCGGCTGCGCGCGCCACCGTGTCGTTTTCGCGCACACATTGATACAGTCGCTTGGCAACCTCGCGTAGCAATTGATCGCCAACCTGGTGGCCAAGCGTGTCGTTAATCTGCTTGAACCGATCAAGATCGATAAACAGCACCCCGACTGCAGATCCGCTCGATCGCGCGCGTTCCAGTGCCGCCCCAAACTGATCACGAAAAAATCTGCGGTTTGGAAGGCCGGTCAGGCTGTCGTAATTCGCAAGCTGCCGGATCTGATCTTCCGCATGCTTGCGCTCGGTGATGTCCTGAATCACTCCATGTACCGCTACCGCGCGCCCGCCTTCATCGCGGTCAACCTCGGCCTCGATATGGACAACCCGGATCTGCCCATTGGGCCGCGCGATCCGGCACTCGAATTTCATCTGTCCGGTGCCGGCAAGGGCTTCGCGAAATAGCATCTCGATGCGAGCGCGTTCTTCTTCAACGACGCGCGACCAGACAAACCAATCGGAAAGTCCATCGTCCTGGCGCGGCAAGCCGGCAATCGGAAAACACTCTTCCGACAGCTTTACCCAGCGCGCTGCGATATCCCACTCCCAGCTTCCGAGACGCGCGATACGTTGCGCCTTGGTCAGCTTGGCACGGCTTTCCGCAAGCTCCTCTCGCATACGCGATGCGCGGATCATGTAGCGCAGGCGCTCCGACAGCAATGTCCACTGCGTCGTGCTCTTAACAAAGAAATCGGTCGCCCCGGCCTCGTACGCACGTGCAATCGATGGCTCGTCATCGAGGCCCGTCAGCATCAGCACCGGCACGTGCTCACCACCCGCCAGCCGCCGCAACCGCTCGCAGGTCATAAACCCATCAATGTCGGGCATCAACGCATCAAGCACGACGACGTCGGGCTGGTTCGCTGCAAAAAGCTCGAGCGCGACGCCGCCGCCGTCAGCTTCGATCACACGCCAGTGGCGCTCGGCGAGCGCCGATGCGGTCAACAGGCGCGCGACTGGATCGTCGTCGACAAGCAGTACGAGATCGTTGCGCGGCTCCTGCGCGGCGTCTCCATCCGCGTCGCGCCGATTCGCCATTGCACCGCCGCGGCTCGCGTTATCTTTGCTGTCGCTCATCGCTCGATCCATTGGCTCGCTTCTAGTGAACAGGGCACGTCGCGGGTTCGGTAACCGTCAATTTCAACAAAGCCTGTAACGCCCGTTCGTACTCGTCACAGACCCCCGGCCAATCCCGCTGCGCCAATGGCATCTGACGATCGCGCATGTGCGTCTCCAGTGCAGCGAAACACTTTGATAGCGTCGTAGCGCCCACATTCGCGCTTGATGATTTGAGCGTGTGCACCGCATGCCGGAACGCCACGGCGTCGCCCTGCCTGATGGCACGCTCCGCATCGCTCATCAGCTTTGACGCCGTCGTCGTATACGTCTCGATCAATCGTTGCAGCAGCCGGGCTGCGCCTCGCTGCTCCATCTGACGAATACTCTCGATCACCGAACTGTCGAGCACTTCCGGCTCGGCCTCGTTTGACCCGAGCTCATGCTGTCGCGCGTGGCTCGAGCGGGCAGGCTCGCTGGCGTGGTGCAACACCGGCGGGGTTCCAGTGTGCGTCAGGCGAGCGAGCAAATTCTCGATCTGTTGCTGCTTGAAAGGTTTGGGCAGGTATTCGTCAAAGCCCGCAGCAAGGCAGCGCTCACGGTCGCCGGCCAGCGCATTCGCCGTTAGCGCAACAATTGGAGCGTCCTGTGCGGTCTCGAAATCGCCGGGCGCCGCAGAGCGAAAACGCCGGACTGCTTCAAAGCCGTCCATATCGGGCATCTGGCAATCCATGAACACAATGTCGAACGCGTGCGAACGCAATGCATTGAGTGCTTCGCGGCCGTTGTCGGCCAACCGGATCTCGCATCCGAAATCGCGCAGAATCACGCGCGCCACTTCCTGGTTCACCAGGTTGTCCTCCACCACAAGAACCTTCGCGCGGTAACGCGGAGCGACCGCTGTTGTTCTCGGTGGGGCGGCATCGGGGCGCGACAGTGATCGAGCCAGCGCTTCGAGTAGATCGTGCTGGCGAACCGGTTTGGTCAGATACTGGTCGACGCCATTTTCAAACGCGAGCTGCGCCTCCTTACCACTCGCGAGCGACGTGAGCATCACCATTTTCACGGTAGCGAGCAGCGAATCACTTCGCAGCGTGGCGGCCAGAGTCAGTCCGTCCATGATCGGCATCTTCATGTCGATGACGGCGATGTCGAAAGGTGTCCCCGCACGAGCGGCGGCTCGCATCAGCTCGAGCGCCGTTGCGCCGTGGTCGGCGGTCGCCACGTCCATCTCGACTGCCTTCAGCTGCATCTCGAGAATGCTGCGATTGGTCGGGTTGTCCTCGACCAGGATGACGCGACGGGCACGTAACTGGGTAAGGTCGAGCGGCGGCTTGGCCATGCCGGTCGTGCCGCTGGCCAGAGGCACCTGAAAGCGGAAGATCGAACCCTCGCCGAAGTGGCTCTCGACCTCTATCGAACCGCCCATTAACTCAACCAGCTGCTTGCTGATCGCCAACCCGAGGCCGGTCCCTCCGTAACGTCGAGACATCGACTGATCGGCCTGCATGAACACCGTAAAAAGCTTTTGAAGCGCTTCAGCGCGCATCCCGATCCCGGTATCGCGGACCTCGAAACTGACGCGGTGCCCATCAGCCTCGGGTGCTGCGATCACCGTGACGACGACCTCGCCGGTCTCGGTAAATTTAAGCGCGTTGCCAACGAGGTTGGTCAACACCTGGCGCACGCGGGTCGGGTCGCCCTTTGCGACCGTCGGCACTTCAGCACCAATGCACGATACGAGTTCAATGCGCTTTTGATGCGCGCGTGGCGCCAGCATTTCGAAGACATCCTCGACCACAGTGCGCAGATTGAAGTCGACCGATTCGAGCTCGAGCTTGCCTGCTTCGATCTTCGAGAAGTCGAGAATGTCGTTGATGATTTCCAGCAGGGTTTCGCCCGAGCGATATACAGCGTCGGCAAAGCGCCGCTGCTTGTCACTGAGGGCGGTGCCAAGCAACAGTTCTGTCATCCCGAGCACGCCGTTCATAGGCGTGCGAATTTCGTGACTCATATTGGCCAAGAACTGCGACTTCGCGCGGCTCGCCGATTCGGCAAGTTCCTTGGCGTCGCGAAGCACGCGCTCGCTTTCCTTTGTCTCGGTGATGTTTTCGAGCATCTCCAGACGGAACAGGTCGCCGCTCGCATCGGCAAAGCGCACGCTGTGGCCGCGCACCCACACGACAGCGCCGTCGCCTTTGAGCATGCGTCGTTCGAAGGTGAACTGTTCGCGCTCTACAGAGCGGTCCATGTCATTACGAAGCACGTATGCATCGTCGACTTCGTCGGGATGCACGAAGGTAATCGGATCCTTGCCGATCACCTGGTCGATCGTGTAATCGAGCATCCTGGTGTGCGCAGCATTGGCTCGCACAATGCGGTGATCGGAAGAAAGAATGGTTGCGGGCACCGGGGATTCGTCAAACAGTGCTCGGAAATACTCGGCGCTTTCGCGGAGCGCAGCTTCTGTGCGCTTGCGCTCGGTGATGTCCGGGCTGATCAGCGCGTATTGGAAATACCGGCCCTGGTCATCGCGTAGCGGTTGGCCCTCGACTTCAAGCACGCGATCTTCGCCCGAGTGCGTGGTCGCGACGAACTCGATCCGACATGGCTCGCCGCGCACGATCGCTTCCCCGATCTGTGCCACGGCGGCCGGGTCCGTGCGCGAGCCGCCCATCAGGCTATGCGCGAGCTTGCCTCGCATTTCCTGCATGCCAAGGCCCGAGAACCGCATCACTGCATCATTGGCCCACTCGATG
>JACCYC010000309.1 GCA_013696665.1 Burkholderiaceae bacterium
CCATCTGAATGCACGCCGTGCGGCACAACGTGACGATGTTTCGATCGGCGATCGAATAAAACGTCATTGCCCCCGCGCGCCGCCTCTTCAAAACCCTTTTGCCATACATCAGGTTCAAATGCCGCGACACATTGGTCTGCGTCGACCCGACACGCTCGACGATCTCCGAGACACTGAGCTCGCCCTCGCAGATCGCATTAAGGATCTTTAGGCGCGTCGGCTGCGACAGCAGGCCAAAGTAACCCGACACGACTTCAAACAGACGCTCTAGATCAGGATCCATTCGCTACAGGTATGAGCATATGCGCAACGGCACATATCATCCACCGGTATGCGCGGGTTTGTCAACGTTGGCCTTGCCCCGGCTGCGCCAGCGCGATCAGCTTCGCCAGCACCGCCTCGGGCACCTCGATGCCGTTGCTGCTCGCCCGATCTGCAAGTGCGGCCCGGCGCACGCCAGGCAACCTGACTGCGTCATCCGCGCACATCGCCGTGATCAAGGCCTCGAGTCTTGCGTAGTAGGTGTGCGAACCTGCAAGCGCTTCAGGGTCGATTGCCAGAAACGCCTGACCCAGCCGCGGTTGATTGCCGGCATCGACAAAGAACGAGTCGGCTTCGAATCCGAAATGCGCGCCGGTCAGCGAAACGCAGAGCAGCTCGACAATCAGTGCCAGCATCGCCCCCTTGACGCCGCCGGCCGGCAGCATCACGCCTTCGAGCGCTGCCTTGGCATCTGTCGTCGGCCGGCCCTCACGATCGAGCGCCCACCCGAGCGGGATCGGCCTGCCCTGCTGCGAGGCGATCATCACCTTGCCGCGCGCCGCCTCGGACAATGAAAGGTCAATCATCAGCGGCGGCGCGGCGGCGCGTGGAAACACAGCGGCAACCGGGTTGGTCCCGAACACCGCGCGCGTGCCGCCCCAAGCGGGCATCGCAGCCGGTGAATTACTGAATGCCAGGCCCACCATCGCATTGCGTGCGACTTCCTCGAGGTGATACGCCGCAACACCGAAGTGGTGGCTGTTGGTTACCGCGGCAAAGCCGATTCCTGCCGAACGCGCGCGCTCAATTGCTTCGGTTACCGCCCGCGAACACGCGAGGAAGGCGAGTCCGCCGTTGGCATCGATCAGGCACGTTGCGCCCTTTTCACGCACGACGCGGGGTATCGCGCGGCCATCGGCGCGGCCGTTCCGGAGGTGCGTCGCATACTGCATCACGCGCGCCACCCCGTGCGACGAAAGCCCCTGCGCGTCGGCAGCCACCAATGCATCTGCCGTCGACGATGCCATTGCCACGTCGGCGCCCGCGCAAACCAGCGCCTGCTCGGCAAGGGACCTCAGTTGCTTCAGTGCAACGATCGTCATCGGTCGTGCGCTGCGCTCGCGCGCAGCGATGCAGCAACGCGACCGGCGATCAACGCGCTGACGCGAACGTTCGACTCCTGAGTTACACCGGCGATGTGCGGCGTCAAAATCAGGTTGGGACACTGGGCCAGCACGGTGCCGGAATTCAGCGGTTCGTGCTCGAAGACGTCAAGTGCAGCGCCCGCCAGGTGACCGCGCTGCAGTGCGGCCGCGAGAGCTGCTTCGTCGATGATCCCGCCGCGCGAAGAGTTGATGATGACGGCACCGCGCTTGATCGCCGCAATGCGTGCGCCATCGAGCAACCCGCGTGTGCCAGCGACCAGCGGCACGTGCAGTGAAACGACGTCGGCCTCTGACAACAATTCATCGAGGCTGCGGCGCGCAACGTCGCCGCTGCTCCAAGCAGCGTCATCGGCTGCAAGCAGCGGGTCGTGCGCCACGGTTTGCATGCCCATCGCGCGCCCGAGCCGAGCGGTTACGCGCCCAATCGAGCCGAAGCCGATCAGACCCAATGTCTTGCCGTGAAGCTCCCGGCCCCGAGAAAGTTCGGCCCGCAGCCAGCGGCCCGCGGCGATGTCGAGCGACGACGCATAAGCGCCGCGTAACAGCATCGACGCGGTCGTTATCACGTACTCCGCCACCGCCACCGCATTGGCCCCGGTAGCGGCAATGACCTCGATCGAACGCACCGCGCACGCCGCGGTGTCAATATTGTCCAGCCCCACGCCAAGGCGACCGACAACGCGTAATTGCCGCGCACAAGACAGCAGATGCGCATTCACCTGGGTTCGATTGCGCACGATCAGCGCGTCGGCGGTGGACACCGCTTCTGCAAGCCGTTCGAGATCGTCGACAAGCGCCGGCTGATGTGTCACGTCAAACTCTGAGGCCAGCGCTTCAACCGCGGCCGGATCCATGAATTCGCTGATGACGATCAGCATGCGAGCAGTGACTGACCCGGCCGCACTCTCGAAAACCTGACCGGCTGTTGGTCGAGCCGGAAAGATCCGTCGAACCGGACCGTTACGTAAACCGAGTCTGCGGCCGGTCGATGGTCTGGAAAATCAGCGCGGTAGTGCGCGCCCAGCGATTCCTCGCGGTGCGCTGCCGAGCTCTGAATCGCGCGGCTCACGAGTATCAGGTTCGATAGATTGAGCCAGTCGTGCCAAGTCAAATTGTAGGCGCGCTGCTGGCTCGCCATTCCAACCGACATTAGCGTGCTGTCGAGCTCGCTCAGCCGCCCCTCAGCACGCGCGAGCCCCGTCCCGTCCCGAACGATGCCAACGTCTTCCCACATGCACTCGAGCAGCGCTTCGCGAACTTCCTCGATATCGCCCGGGCTGCAATGAAACGGGCGTTCGGCCTCGACAATGGCCTGCGTAATTGCGGATTC
>JACCYC010000323.1 GCA_013696665.1 Burkholderiaceae bacterium
ACTCAAAGAATCGGATTACCGACGAGACGCTCGCGCTTTTGCAGCAGCTCGCGCAGGCATGCGAGCTGAAGCAACACGTCGAGGCGATGTTTCGTGGCGATCGCATCAACGTCACCGAACGACGTGCAGCGCTGCACGTTGCGCTACGCGCGCCGGAGGGCAAACAGATTCTGTTCGACGGCAACGACGTTGTGACCGAAGTTCACGCCGTGCTCGAACGCATGGCAGCGTTCGCCGAGCGCGTGCGCAGCGGCAAGTGGAAAGGGCACAGCGAAAAGCGCATTCGCAACGTCATCAATATCGGCATCGGCGGTTCGGACCTCGGACCTGTGATGGCGTACGAAGCACTGCGGAACTACAGCGACCGGACGATGACGTTTCGTTTTGTCTCCAACGTCGACGGCACCGATCTGATCGAGGCGCTGCGCGACCTCGAACCCGATGAGACACTGTTCGTCATCTGCTCGAAGACGTTTACCACGGCGGAGACACTGGCCAACGCGCATGCCGCGCGCGCGTGGCTTCTGCAGCGGCTTGGCGACGACGCATCGATAGCGAGGCACTTCGTCGCAGTGTCGACCAATGCCGACGCGGTGCGCGAGTTCGGCATTGACGTCGACAACATGTTCGGCTTCTGGGACTGGGTCGGCGGTAGATATTCGATGGATTCGGCGATCGGCTTGTCGACGATGCTCGCGATCGGGGCTGAACATTTTCGCGCAATGCTGGCCGGCTTCCACGCGATCGACGAACACTTTCTGCACGCGCCGCCCGAGCACAACCTGCCCTGGCTGCACGGACTGCTGACTATCTGGAATGTAAATTTTCTCGGCGTGCACTCGCTTGCGGTGCTGCCCTACGAGCAGTACCTGAAGCGCTTCCCGGCGTATCTGCAGCAACTGATGATGGAGAGCAATGGCAAGTCGGCCACGCTCGATGGCGGCGTGGTCAATTATTCGACTTCGCCAATTGTCTGGGGGGAGCCCGGCACCAATGGCCAGCATTCGTTCTATCAACTGCTGCATCAGGGCACGCACGACATCGCGTGCGACTTCATTGGTTTCTGCGATCCGTTGAATCCGCTTGGCATCCAGCACGACTTGCTGATGGCCAACCTGTTCGCGCAAAGCGAGGCACTGGCGTTCGGCAAGACTGCAAAAGAGACGAAGGCCGAGGCGACGCCGGCGGATCTGGTGCCACATCGCACGTTCGAAGGCAACCGCCCAAGTAATACGATCCTTGGCGAGTCGCTGACTCCCTACGCGCTGGGTTCCCTGGTCGCGCTATATGAACACAGCGTATTCGTACAAGGCGTGATCTGGAACATCGATTCGTTCGACCAATGGGGCGTTGAGCTTGGCAAGGTGCTGGCGCAGCGGATCTCGGCCGAGATTGGCAGCGCCGCGCCGGCACTTGCGCACGATAGCTCGACCAATGCCCTGATCAGGCGCTATCGTGCACGGCGCACGAATCGATGATCCTGAACGGCGCGGTCACCGCGCATGTGCAAGACAGCAAACTTCCCAGCGGGCCGATCGCGCTTCAGTACGCGGCCGGTGTCGTCAAGTTCCGCAAGATTCAGATCGCCGAGCTCTAGTTCGCGCTGTTCTTCTACAGCCGCTCTACGATCGTCACGTTCGCGAGCCCGCCGCCTTCGCACATGGCCTGCATGCCATAGCGCTTGCCCGTGCGCTGTAAGGCATGCACCAGAGTCGTCATCAGCTTGGCACCGGACGCTCCGAGCGGGTGCCCCAGCGCGATGGCGCCGCCGGATGCATTGAGCCGCGCGGGATCGGCGCCGGTTGCCTTGAGCCACGCCAGTGGAACCGAGGCGAATGCTTCGTTGACTTCAAAGAGGGCGATGTCATCGAGCTGTAGGCCGGCTTTGCGCAGCGCAATCGGAGTTGCCGGTATCGGCGCCTCGAGCATGATCACCGGGTTATGGCCGAGCACTGTCATCTGATGCACACGCGCCAATGGGCGAGCCGATGCGCCGAGCTGCTTCAATCCACGTTCATTCACCACCAGTAGCGCAGCCGCGCCGTCGCAGATCTGGCTTGCAGTCGCGGCCGTGTGGCGTCCCCCTTCGTGCAGCAACTTGACGGCGCCGATGCTCTCGCGCGTGGCGTCGAGGCGTATCCCCTCGTCGGCGGCATGCATCACATCCGTCGTTTCGCCTTCGGCGGTCAGCGAGGGAAGTGGCAGGATTTCACCGTTGAAATGTCCGGCACGGGTTGCCTCGCCGGCGCGTTGATGACTGAGTAGTGCATAGTCGTCGAGCTGATCCCTGGCCAATCCGTATTTCACCGCCAGCATCTCGGCGCCGGCAAACTGGCTGAATTGGACGCGCGGATAACGCGCCTGCATCGCCGGGCTCATATAGCTGCCAAAGCCGTGCTTGAACGGCAGCGTTGCGGGCAAACCCATCGGCACCCGTGTCATGCTTTCAACGCCCGCCGCAATCACCGCGTTCATCGTGCCTGACATCACCGCTTGCACGGCAAAGTGCAGCGCCTGCTGCGACGAGCCGCATTGCCGGTCGATCGAGGTGCCCGGCACCGATTCCGGCAACTTCGAAGCGAGCACCGCGTTGCGAGCTACGTTGTTCGCCTGTTCGCCCGCCTGACCGACGCACCCCATGATCACATCGTCGATCGATGCAGGATCGATGCCGGTCCGTGCCACCAGCGCGTCAAGCACTTGGGCTGCGAGGTCGACTGCGTGCCACCCAGCGAGGCGCCCGCCCTTGCGCGCGCCGGCGGTGCGTAACGCATCGACAATGAATGCTTCCGGCATTACGAGTTCCTAGTCATGCGTTGCGAAGCTCACGCCTATCATTCCATCGCCCTTGAACCGCTCGATTATTCCACCGCCTGACTGCTTTCGGACCTATGGATACCGACGTTCTCATCGTAGGCGCCGGCCCCACCGGGCTGATGCTCGCGAACCAGCTCGCGCGTCACGGTGTGCGCACGCTGATCATCGATCGGCATGCCGGTCCCTCGCTGCAGACGCGCGCGCTGGGTGTGCAGGCACGAACAATGGAAATCTATGCGCAGCTCGGCATCATCGGTCAGGCGCTCGAGCTCGGAAAGCGCGCGACGGGTGCCAATCTGTGGGCGGGTGGACGACAGACCGCGCATATTCCGATAGGCGACATCGGCCGTGAGCTAAGCCCGTATCCGTTTCTGCTCATTCTTGGCCAGGACGACAACGAGCAGTTGATGGGAAAGCGGCTACAGGATCTCGGGTACGCGGTGCGCTGGAACACCGAGCTCGTCGGTCTCACGCAGCATGCCGATCATGTCGCAGCGACACTGAAGCAATCCGACGGCAGCACCAGCGAAGTTAAAGCCGCCTGGGTCGCATGGTGCGATGGTGCACGCAGCGCAGTGCGCGAGCGAAGCAACATCGAGTTCGTCGGCGCGCCCTACGAACACGTGTTCTTCGTTGCGGATACAGAAATGACGGGCCCAATGGTTCCCGATGAACTCAACGTCTATTTGTGGCGCGAAGGCTTCCACCTGTTTTTCCCGATGCGCGGCAAAGATCACTGGCGCGTTGTCGGCATCGTGCCCCAGGAACTGCGGGGATCGGACGAGCTGGCGTTCGAACACGTCAGTCCATCAGTGCGGCAGGAAGCCGGTGCAGCGATGAATTTCAGGGTATGCAGCTGGTTTTCGACTTATCGCATTCATCATCGCCGCGCCGCTCGCTTTCGGGACCGGCGTTGCTTTCTGCTCGGCGACGCAGCGCACATTCATAGCCCGGTCGGCGCGCAGGGAATGAACACTGGTCTGCAGGACGCATACAACCTCGCGTGGAAGCTCGCTCTTGTGGTTTCAGGACGCGCCGGCGACGCTCTGCTTGATTCATACGAGGCCGAGCGCATTCCGGTAGCCGAGCGGCTTCTGAGCACGACCGACCGCGCGTTTTCGCTAATCGTGTCGAGCAGCAGGTTTGCCGGACTGATGCGTACGGCGGTGCTGGCGCGTCTCGCGGCATTTGCGATGCGGTTCGATCGCGTGCGCAAGCTCGCATTTCTGACAATCTCGCAGACTGGGATTCAGTACCGCGCAGGTGCGTTATCGCAAACCCTGTCAGGCCTACCCGCCGAGGCGCCACAGGCCGGCGACAGATTTCCGTGGATGCGGTTGAAGCTGCAACCCGACGGCGTCAGCGAGGGCTTGTTTCAGCATCTCGACGACACGCGCTTCACCCTTCTTGTGTTCGGCCAGCCCTCGACCGCGTTTGAAGCCACGCATCTCGGTGACCTGTTGCACGTGCATGGTGTTCCAGACGACGCGGCAAACCAGGCAGAAGTCGCGCGCATGCATATTCCGCAGCCTTCGTTCTATCTGGTTCGGCCTGACGGGTACATCGGGCTCGCCGGAACCGGGCTCGACGCGGCTGCCGTAAGTCGCTATCTCGTTGAGCGTCTGCATGTGCGCAGCGCGACCGCGTCGGGTTCGCGCAGCTGACATGCCCGAGCGCACGCCGATGCAGCAATTCGCCTTGGCCGCAATTCTTTGTGGCGGCGTCGGACTCCATGCCTACATCGCGTTGTTCGAATCGGCCAAAGTCGCGACGCTGTTCAACGCCGGCTTGTTTAGCTGGTCATGCCTTCCCTATGGAGCTGCGTTGGCGCTCGCGCTGCTGACTAGGCGCCCATGGGCTGGCATCGTGGCTGCAGCGCTCGTCCTGCTCGTCGACGTGTGGACGTACTACGCAGTGTTCGTTCGGCCGAAGGGTTCCACCGCAGCATTGGCTTTGCTGTGGATGCCGCTTTGGAACCTGATTATTGTGGTGCCGCTCGGTGCAGCGATAGGGTGGCTGTTGTCTCGCTTTCGAAGTCGCGGGTAATGCAATCGCGCTGCTGAAAATAAGCCTAGGCGCGGTGCTGCAACAGCGCAGACGTAATCAGAACATCAACGCCGGCGTTCGGCTGAATCGCGGTGGCCGGTAGGTTTGCCCCGGAACGCCATTGCGATATTGCATCGCGCTTCGATTCGCCTGCAATCAGAAACAGGACTTCGCGTGCGCGGCTCAAGCGTGCCGCACTCATTGATACACGCTGCGGGAGTGGCTTCGGAGCGTCGAATATGGCCAGCACATCTGGCGCGTCCGGCCCGCTACCCCATTCGTGATTTGGAAACAGGCTGGCGGTGTGACCGTCTTCGCCGAGACCGAGTAACACGAGATCAAAGTCTCCAACAGTTCGCAATGTGGCCGCGTACTCGAGCGCCGCTGCATTAGCACCGAGTTCGCCGGGGATTGGATGCACCCGATCTTTCGGGATCGGCACGTGGGCGAGCCACACATCCGCAGCCATGGTGCTGTTGCGCTCTCCCTTGCCCGCCGGCACGCAGCGCTCATCCCCGAAATACACGTTGCAGCTCGCCCAGTCAGCGTGGGCATCTCGCAGCATTCGATACACGCCACGCGGCGTATTACCGCCGGATAGAACGATGATGAAGTTGCCGCGCTCCCGGATCGCACGCTCGGCCGCGTCGAGGATGCGCAGGTACGCGGTTCGCTGCAATTCGTCGCCGTCTGCGACGGGAAGCCAGCGCACGCCGAGGTCGGAGTCAAGCAGCCGATCAGCCACGTTCAGGTGTCTCCAGTGGTTCTACGCGTCCGCGCACGGCCCATGCTCGCGCGACAAGTGGAATCGATTGCATTTCGCTATTCCTCGACAAACCGTGTCCTGAGCTCGGGCGTTGGCACCATGCATGAATCGAGACGCCCGAACCAACGATATCTGTTTCGAGCGACTACGTCGTACACACGGTCTCGGATCCGCCGCGGGATGAACTTGATCAAGGCAAGGGGCTTCCACCCCCGGCGAAAGTAGCGCGACAACCGGATTGCCGCATCAGATTTCACGTACGCCTTCCCGTCGGCGATAAGTACGAACGTCCTGGCGTCCTCGGGATCAAGCCCAAGTTCGCGCATGAGCCGCGAACC
>JACCYC010000333.1 GCA_013696665.1 Burkholderiaceae bacterium
TCGACTGCAGCATCAAGGATTGGGACTTCAGCTTCGATCTGAATGTGCGCAGCATGTTCGTGATGACGAAAGCGATGCTGCCGAAAATGATTGCTGCGGGCGGTGGCACGATCCTGAATATGGCATCGGTATTGGGTGCGCAAAAGGCGGCGCCGAATCGGCTCGCGTACGCCGCGAGCAAGGCCGCCGTGGCCGGCTTTACGCGTGCGCTCGCGATCGATCATGTGAAGCAGAACATTCGCGTCAATTGCGTGTGCCCCGGCACGGTCGACACACCTTCGCTCAACGAGCGCATCAATGCGTTTTCCGATCCGGTGCAGGCGCGCAAGGACTTTGTCGCAAGACAGCCGATGGGCCGGCTTGCTACGGCCGAAGAAATTGCGGAGACGTTTGTGTATCTGGTTTCCGACGAGTCTTCGTTCATGACGGGTCAGGCTATTTTCGTCGATGGCGGAATGAGTCTCTAACGGGAATTCAAAATGAAATTGTTGCGCTACGGTCCGGCTGGCTACGAGAAACCCGGCTTGCTTGACGCCTCCGGCAAGATTCGTGACTTATCTGGAGTGATCGATCAGATCGACAGCCTGCATCTTTCGCCGCGCGAGCTGAAGAAGCTGTCGCAGCTGAAAACGGCGTCGTTGCCGCTTGTATCCGGTTCGCCCCGACTTGGCGTGCCATACGTCGGCATCGGCAAGTTCATCGCGATTGGACTGAACTTCGCGGATCACGCGGCCGAGTCGGGCGCACAGGTCCCCAGCGAGCCGATCGTGTTCATGAAAGCGACCACGTGCATTAATGGTCCGAACGATGACATTGTCATTCCGAAAAATTCAACCAAGACCGACTGGGAAGTGGAGTTGGGCGTCGTGATCGGCACCAAAGCGCAATACGTCGACATTGACAGCGCGCTCGATTTCGTGGCTGGCTACTGTGTGGTCAATGATGTTTCGGAGCGCCAGTTTCAGCTCGAGCGTGGCAGCCAGTGGGACAAGGGGAAGGGTTGCGACACCTTCGGCCCGATAGGACCTTATCTTGTGACACGCGACGAAGTGCCTGATCCACAGAATCTTGCGATGTGGCTCGATGTAAACGGAGAAAAGATGCAGCGCGGCAATACTTCGACGATGGTGTTTGGATGTGCCCACCTGGTGAGCTACGTCAGCCAGTTCATGACCTTGATGCCTGGCGACATCATTACAACCGGAACGCCCCCCGGCGTCGGCATGGGGCAAAAGCCACCGCGCTATCTGCAAGGCGGCGAAGTGATCACGCTTGGGATTGCCGGTTTGGGTGAGCAACGACAGAAGGTGCGCAAGCATCAGTGACCCTGCGGCACGCCGCACGCACCGCGCTCGTGACCGGTGGGCGTGTTCGTGATTGACGCGATGCACTTGGCTACTACGTTTGGAGTCGCGGCAGTTCACGACGGGTTGTCTCCGAAGGTGATGGACACTAGGCCTTCTAACTCATCGTTCGAGAGCCGACGCTCTGCGAGCGCGGCTCAACTCAGCCGTTAGGCCGCGGTCAGCCAACGATTTTCCTGAGCTAGAAACGGAGCCGTCGATGGCGTATCAAGAGGGGCTTCCCCCGACGGGCTGGACGCGTACTCTTCTCCTCTTCGGTGTCGCGGGCGGACTGCTTTACCTAGTCACCCACGCGCTCATCCCCACACTTTTCTCGCGGACCGGTTGGCAACCCATCCTCCTCTGGTTCCTGCTCGGCGGGCTGGGCATCTTCCTTCCGCTCATTCTCTTCGGGATCGGGCTCGTCCGGCGGGAGCCCCTCTCCGAAGGTCGGCGGTCGTGGGCCCACCGACTTCGATTTCGTCGAATGAGCGGGGCGGACTGGCGCTGGACCCTTGGAGGCCTGGTCCTCGTGGCGACTCTCAGTGCCGCGGTTCAGGGCGCACTCACCATCGGCCTGGGTGAGGTGAACCTCCACCCGCCCTTCATGCAGTTCGAACCCCTAGGACCAGGCCGATACTGGATCCTCGCCGCGTGGCTTCCCTTCTGGCTCCTCAACATTCTGGGCGAAGAGTTCCTCTGGAGGGGCGTGCTGCTTCCCCGCCAAGAGATCGCGCTCGGGCAACACGCCTGGCTCGCCAACGCGGTGGGGTGGAGCCTCTTTCACCTCGCCTTTGGCTGGCAGCTACTGATGCTGCTCAGCCCGATTCTTTTTATCCTTCCGTATGTTGCACAACGGACTCAGAACACCTGGCCAGCTGTGATCATGCACGCCGGACTGAACGGACCGGGCTTCGTCGCCGTCGCGTTCGGGTACGTATAGTGCGGAGCGCACCGCCTAACCGATTGCAGCAGAGGCTCCGCTACTGGCCCCGCCGCTAAACCGGGGCGTTAGGCATCACGACGGGGTAGTTCTTCGCCCTGTTGCCCGAAACTCCAGGCTGCGTTTCCATGAGTCGCTTTCGCGGTTGGGTTCCTTCAAAGTTAGGTCTCGAATTGCCAAACTCCGACGATCTGCCTGAGCGCTGGGAGGGAATGCATTTGCTACCTGAACGATGGCGCGAGTTTCTGCACCATGCCAATGAAACCGGCATGGGATATCAAACAGGCAATATCACGCTAAACGACGGCACAGTTTCTCGGGACGCCGTATTTATGAACCCCTACATGGGGAAGATTCGTGGCCGCGCTTGCGGTGATATCGATTGGCTGACATTAGGCACATACTCATGAGGTTGCGATCGTGACATCCGCAGAATCTGACTATCTTCTTCGCCTCGCAACGCTCTCCTTGTCGTTCGTCGGGTTTTCGACAGTCGTTGTCACCCTCCGGGGTGCACTGGGAGCCGAACTGTCCGACCGGCACCTCCGCCTCGTGCGCCTCTACATTGAAGGTGGTCTTCTGGTCACTGCACTGGCTTTGGTTCCCACACTTCTGGAGGTCCTTCGTATACCTGCGACCGTCACTTGGCCTCTGTCCAGCGCGATCGCTGCTTTGATTTTTACCCTCGTTTTGGTGATCCAATTCCGGCGTCGCCGAACGGTCGAGCCGGGCCGATTCCCCGGATGGGTCATCGTCACTTACGCCGTTTCAATCGCCGCGGTTCTAGGTCTTTGGCTCAACGTCGTAGGGATCTTCTTCTCACCGAATGTCGGGCCTTACGCTCTAGTCCTAACATGGGCCATTTGCATCTTCGGGTTTATTTTTGTTAGAACCATTGAGCTGTTCCTGCATCGCCCACCTGGCGCCTAAATTGGCTTCGTCTACATGCCGCGTTGTCGGCAGGTGCTATCTACATTTCGTTGGGAGCCGACTTCCCGAGAGCGACTCAACGTAGGGTTAGACGTCACAGGAGAGAATTTGATGCATCCGTATAGAAACTTCATGCTGATGATTGTGGTCTCTTCCACCTTGATGTACTGCTTGATGTACCTCAATACCTATCAGCTTAGCCATGTTTGGTTTAGTCAAACGCGCATGTTCATGACTTTCATCATGGCCGGCTGCATGGCGCTAGTCATGCTTTTCTTCATGCGCCACATGTACAAAGACAGGAAGGCCAACCTCATTATTGTCATAGGTGCCGTCGCTCTGATGGGCTCAGGCTTGTGGCTGGTTCGCAGCCAAGCTACCGTCGGAGATACCGCCTGGATGAAGGCGATGATTCCGCACCATTCAATTGCGATCCTTACAAGTGAGCGGGCTCATATCACGCACCCTCGCGTCAGGAAGCTGGCTGACGAAATAATCGCGGCACAACAGCGCGAGATTGGCGAGATGGAGTCACTTATCAGGGACATCGATCGTCAACCGGCGGCATTACGCAAGTAGTAGTACGCTTTTTGGGGCGCATCTTGACCCTTTGGACGGGTTTCGCGGATCGCTTCTAGTCTGAACGCGCCACATCAGCGGAGCGTCGCGGACCACAAAACGCTTAGCTTGCGTTGCGAGAGTTGCGTCGAACGGGATCGAACGCTCCTGCTACTCCTTCACGGACCCGGTCAGCCCTGACACGTAGTACTCGACGAAGAACGAGTAAATAAACGCCACCGGTAGAGAGCCGAGCAGCGCACCTGCCATCAACGGCCCCCAGTGGTAGACGTCGCCCTCGACCAGTTCCGTCACCACGCCGACCGGCAGCGTCTTGATCTCCGATGACGAGATGAAGGTCAGCGCGTAGATGAACTCATTCCACGACAGCGTGAATGCGAAGATGCCGGCCGAGATCAGGCCCGGCACTGCGAGCGGCAGAACGATCTTGGTCAGGATCTGCCAGCGCGTTGCGCCGTCGATCAGCGCGCATTCCTCGAGCTCGAACGGGATCGAGCGGAAGTAGCCCATCAGCAGCCACGTGCAAAAAGGAATCAGGAACGTTGGATAGGTCAGGATCAACGCCCAGCGCGTGTCGAACAGCCCGAGCTTGAAGACGACCGCCGCCAGCGGAATGAACAGGATCGACGGCGGTACCAGATACGCAAGGAAGATCGATAGGCCTACATTCTTTGACCCGCGGAAACGAAGCCGTTCGATTGCGTAGGCGGCGAATACCGAAGCTGCTAACGAAAAGGCGGTCGCGACGACCGACACGAAGACAGTGTTCCACATCCATTCCGGATACGCCGTGCGGAACAACAATTTCTCGAAATGCGCGATCGTTGGCGCGATCACCCAGAACGGATTGCCGGTGCGCGACAGCAGCTCGTGATCGGGCTTTACCGATGTGATGCCCATCCAGTAAAACGGGAATAGCAAAACGATCAGGAACACAATCAGCGGCAGGTAGACCGTGACGAACTTGCGCGACGGCGTGTCAAGGTAGCTCATGCCGACGCTGTCGCCGGCTCGCGGTGCGGGCGCTGCGACGGAGGTGCTCATTTGTCCTGACCTCCCTGTTGCCATGCGCGGCGCTGCAGGCCGAAGTAGCTGAACATAATCGCGGCCAGCAGAAACGGCACCATCGCGATCGAGATCGCCGCACCTTCGCCAAGCGCACCGCCCGAGATCGCGCGCTGGAACGACAACGTTGCCATCAGGTGGGTCGCGTTCAACGGACCGCCGCGCGTGATGACATAGATCAACTGAAAGTCGGTGAACGTGAACAGCACGGAGAAGGTCATCACGACCGCGATGATCGGCGTCAACAGCGGCAACGTCACGAAGCGAAACTGCTGCCACCGGGTGGCGCCGTCAATCGCGGATGCTTCGTAGTACGACGGCGAGATCGTCTGCAGACCCGCGAGCAGCGTGATCGCCACAAACGGCACGCCGCGCCAGATATTCGCGGCGATCACCGACAGCCGCGCGTTCCACGGCTCACCCAGAAAGTCGATGTAGCGGTCGATCAACCCCATCTTGACCAGCATCCAGCTGATGATCGAAAACTGCGCGTCGTAGATCCACCAGAACGCAATCGCCGACAGCGCCGTGGGCACGATGTAGGGCAACAGGATGACCGCGCGAAAGAACGTCTTGAAGCGGATGTTGCGGTTCAGCAGCAGCGCAAGCCAGAGGCCAAGAACAAACTTGAAAACGCTCGCCACGAACGTATAGAAAAGCGTATTGAAAAGCGCGAGCCGCGTGACCGCATCGCCCCACAGATACTCGTAGTTCTCGAGACCGACCCACACACCTTCCCGCCCGACCTTCGTATCGGTGAAGCCGAGCCACACGCCCAGCCCTAGTGGATACGTGAGAAACAGCAGCAACAGCACAGCGGCCGGCAGCATGAAGATCATGCCCAGCGCGTTGCGGTTGTTCTGCAGCTTGTCGAGAAACGTCATGGTGGAAAGGAAAGGGCTCGCCTGCGCGAGCCCTTTTTCGCTACATCGTTCTAAACCTTGTAGTACCTCTCCGCGCGCTTCTGCGCGCGCTCCATCGCCTCTTTCGGCGTCTTCGCGCCGCTGATTGCTTCGGCCACCATGTTGACAACAATGAAGTCAGCGCCCGCGCCCGCCGATGCGTAACCGAGCTTGCCTGCGTAGCCTGCAGGACGCATGTTCTTGACCGGGTCGCGATATGGGGTGTGCTTGGGATCGGACGTCCAGACTGGAAGACTTGCGTATCCGGCGAGCGGCGTCGCGACGTACGCGCCAGCGCCCGTCAACCAAGGGTCGAACTGTTCCTTTTCCATCATGAAGCGCAGGAATTCTTTCGCCGCCTGCGGATACTTCGTGTACTTCATGATCATCTGGTTAAAGAACAGGTGCGACTCAGTCGGCACGCCCACCGGACCGATCGGATAGTTCGCATGCTGAACGTCAGCCTGCATTTCCTTGACCTTCGGGTCCGTTGACGTTTTGGTCGCGTAGTAGATCGAGATGCCGTTGTTGGTCAACGAAATCTGTCCATCCAGGAACGCCTTGTTGTTGTTGGGGTCGAGCCACGACAGCGTGCCCGGGATGAACGTCGCATACAGCTCCTTGCCGTATTCGAGCGCCTTCATCGTTTCCGGGCTGTCGATCACCACCTTGTTTTTCTCATCGACGAGCTTGCCGCCGAAGGCCCAGATCAGCCAGTTGCACCACAGGCCGTCTCCGGTCGCGTTGCCCAGCGCCATGCCGCCCGGCGTGCCTTTCGCATGCAGCGCCTTCATCAGCTTGAGGAAACCGTCGGTGTCTTTTGGAAAAGTGTCGAATCCGGCTGCTTTGACCATGCTGCCTCGATAGACCAGCATCGCGCCCGCCGCGCCGAGCGGCAGACCGATCCATTTCTTGCCGTCGGGCTTCAGGAACAGCTCTCCGGCGGGATACCACGGGCCGTACTTCTTTCCGATGTATTCGGCGACGTCGGTCACGTCGAGCAGCTTGTCTGGATAAAGGTTGGCGTCGTCGTTGGTCGACAGGATGATGTCGGGCCCCGCTCCGGTATTCGCCGCCACTGCAGCTTTGGGCCGCACGTCTTCCCAGCCTTCGTTGTCGACCCGAACTGGAATGCCCGTCTTGTCCGTGAACCTCTTTACATTCGCCATGTAGGCGTCAATATCGCCCTGAACAAAACGGCTCCAGCGCAACACGCGCAGCGTCGCGCCCTTTTCGGGCCTTAACGCGAGCGTTTGAGCATGGGCCAACGGCGAAAAAAGTCCGCTACCCGCCAGCGTGGCGGTCGCTGCGACGCCCGCTGAACCTTCAAGAAATCTTCTGCGATTGAATTCACTCACTTCCAGTCTCCTTCACCTCGTTGTTGTACGTCACTTGCTAAAACTTTTGCTACGCCGCCAGGCGCTGGCCACTGCCAGCGTCAAACAGATGAGAACGCTCGATGTCGGGCTGCAGATGAATCGTGCTCCCGGGTGCAAAGCTGTGTCGTTCGCGGAACACCACCGACAGATCGCTGCCCGCATGGCGGCATGCCACGAACGTATCGGCGCCCGTTGGCTCGATAACGACGACCTCGGACGGAATGCCGGTCGATGCAAGCGTCAGATGTTCGGGCCGCGTGCCGATAATCACCGGCTGGCCGTCCTGACCACCGGCGTTTCGCGCCACGTCGAGCTCGGTGCCATCGCCCAGAACCACACGCGAGCCCGTTCCATTGCGGCGCAACGTTGCTGGCAGGAAATTCATTGCCGGTGATCCGATAAAACCCGCGACGAAGGTGTTTGCCGGGTGGTCGTACAGCTCGAGCGGGCTGCCCGTCTGCTCGATGCGGCCGTCGCGCATCACGACAATCTTGTCGCCCATCGTCATCGCTTCAATCTGATCGTGCGTCACGTAGACCGACGTCGTTTTCAGCCGCTGATGCAGCTCCTTGATCTCACTGCGCATCGCAACGCGCAGCTTCGCGTCGAGATTCGACAGCGGCTCGTCAAACAGGAAGACCTGCGGGTCACGGACAATCGCCCGGCCCATTGCGACACGTTGCCGCTGGCCACCCGACAACTGGCGCGGATATCGGTCGAGCAGTTCGGTCAACGCGAGAATGCCGGCTGCGCGCTTGACCTTCGTTTCGATTGTGGCCTTGTCTGCCTTCGCCAGCATCAGCGAAAAGGCGAGATTGGCGCGCACTGTCATGTGCGGATACAGCGCGTAGTTCTGAAACACCATCGCGATGTCGCGCTCTTTCGGCGGCACGTCGTTGACGCGGCGCTCACCGATCAGAATCTCGCCGCCGCTGATCTCCTCCAGCCCGGCGATCATCCGCAACAGCGTCGACTTGCCGCAGCCCGATGGACCGACGAGCACGGTGAAGGAGCCGTCATCGATGTCGATGTCGACGCCGTGCAGCA
>JACCYC010000339.1 GCA_013696665.1 Burkholderiaceae bacterium
CGGTGGGCAGAAACGATCCGCAAGATGCACGATCTAGGGGTCACGCATGTGATCGAGTGCGGCCCTGGACGCGTGCTGTCCGGAATTACGAAGCGCGTCGTGCCGAGTCTTGAGAGCCTAGTGATCAATGATGCAGCGACGCTGCAAAGCACTTTAGAAATTCTTGCAACATGACGACAATAAATATTTTTCAGCCCGCCTGCCTGCAGGACGAGGTGGCGCTGGTCACGGGTGCTTCGCGCGGGATCGGGCGCGCAATCGCGGAGCAGCTGGCACTCGCGGGCGCGACCGTTGTCGGCACTGCGACGACTGACCGTGGCGCGCAGCAGATTTCGGAACACTTTTCGCGACTTGGCGCGAAGGGACGAGGTGTGAGTCTCGATGTGCAAGATGGCGGGGCGTGCGATGCCTTGATCGACTCCATTGCTGTAGAGAACGGCAAGCTGTCTGTGCTGGTCAACAACGCAGGTATCACGCGCGATGCGCTAGCCCTGCGCATGAAGGACGACGACTGGTCGGCCGTGATCGATACCAATCTTTCAGCGGTGTTCCGATTGTGCAGGGCGGTCCTGCGAGGCATGATGAAGGCGCGCCACGGACGCATCATCAACATCGCGTCGGTGGTGGGATCCAGCGGCAACGCCGGGCAGGTCAACTACGCGGCTGCCAAGGCAGGCGTAGGCGGCATGACGCGCGCGATGGCGCGGGAATTGGGCAGCCGTAACATCACCGTCAATTGCATTGCTCCGGGATTTATAGACACGGACATGACGCGCGATCTCGCGCCTGAGCAAGCTACGGCGCTTCTCGCGCAAATTCCGCTAGGACGGCTGGGCAGCGTCGATGAGATCGGTGCGGCCGTTGTGTTTTTAGCATCGCCGGCAGCTTCTTATATCTCGGGTGCGACGCTGCACATCAACGGTGGCATGTACATGAATTAACAGGGTCGATAAAAAACGCTCTGTTAGAATCCGCGCGCTTTTTTGCTTCGCCAGGAGGAGTTATGGAAAACATAGAACAACGAGTCAAGAAGATTGTCGCAGAGCAATTAGGCGTCAATGAAGCGGACATCAAAATCGAGTCGGCTTTTGTCGAAGACCTCGGCGCCGATTCTCTCGATACGGTTGAACTGGTCATGGCCCTCGAGGATGAATTCGAGTGCGAGATCCCAGACGAGGAGGCGGAAAAAATTCGCACCGTGCAGCAGGCCGTCGACTACATCAATTCACATCAGAAAGTTTGACCTTCGCCTAGCGAAGAGGCATGGGACAGCGCCGTGTAGTGGCCACCGGCCTCGGAGTGGTGTGCCCAGTTGGCAATGACGTTGCAACTTCCTGGGAGGCAATGCTTGCCGGACGCTCGGGCATCGATCTGATCACCCGCTTCGATGCCTCGGAGCTCCAGTGCCGCATCGCCGGGGAGGTCAAGGGATTCGACGTTGCGAAGTTCATGGCGCCGAAGGAAGCGCGCCGTCTGGACACTTTCATTCATTATGGGGTGGCTGCGTCGGCGCAAGCGCTCGCCGACTCGGGCCTTGAGGTCACCGACGCGAACCGGGAGCGAATTGGCTGCGTGATCGGCTCCGGTATCGGCGGCCTGCCGATGATCGAAGCCAATCACACGGAGCTGATGAACCGAGGTCCGCGGCGCGTATCGCCGTTCCTGATTCCCGGCTCTATCAGCAACATGATTGCCGGCGCCGTGTCAATTCAATACGGATTACAGGGGCCAAATCTTGCAATCGTCACTGCATGCACGACAGGATTGCATTCGATCGGCGATGCCGGCCGGATGATCGAGCACGATGATGCCGACGTCATGCTTGCGGGGGGCGCCGAAGCCACGATTTCACCGCTCGGAATCGGTGGCTTCGACTCGATGAAGGCTCTATCGACGCGCAACGACGAGCCCGCGACCGCGAGCCGTCCTTTTGAGCGCGATCGCGACGGCTTTGTAATGGGCGAGGGCGCAGGCATCATGGTGCTAGAAGAATACGAACACGCCAAGCGCCGTGGTGCGCGTATCTATTGCGAGTTGGTTGGGTTCGGTATGAGCGCGGACGCTTATCACATGACCGCACCCGACATGAACGGACCGCGCCGTTGCATGCAGGCAGCGTTGCGAAGTGCGCGCATTAATCCGGACCAGATTCAGTATCTGAATGCGCACGGAACATCCACTCCACTGGGTGATGTGAATGAAACCAAAGCAATTAAAGCGGCTCTTGGAGATGCTGCGCGAGGCCTTGTCGTCAATTCGACCAAGTCCATGACCGGCCACCTGCTAGGGGGAGCCGGCGGGGTTGAGTCGGTGGTCACCGCGCTTGCGATTCATCACCAAGTTTCACCCCCGACTATCAACCTTTTCAATCAGGACCCGGAATGCGACCTTGACTATTGCGCCAATACTGCGCGAGACATGAGGATTGACGTCGCGCTGAAAAATTCATTCGGCTTCGGCGGCACCAACGGCACGCTGGTTTTCAAGCGCCTCACCTAGGTGAGCGCCCGACGTGTGGGTGCCCTGGACGATCTTGCGCCCTTCGCTCACGGCGAGACGGTGGCGTTGGGTCGGAATCATGATCGGCGCGGCTTCGTCGCTTGCCCTTCTTCTTGCTGGACTCAAGACGTCTCCGGTCAGCAGCGGCCAGCTTGCTCTGGCGGGCCTCTTCGCTGCGTGTTGTTTTGGGGCTGCTTGGGTACGCAAAGCGCCACAATTCGAGATCAGTGTTTCGCCGGGTTCGGGACTGATGCTGCGGCGTTGGCATGCCGACGGAAGCCAACTCGTCGCTGCGGCAGAAACTTTACCGGCGCGGTTGGTCTTTGCCGCCCCCTGGTTGATAAGCTTGCGAAGCGGCACTCTGTTGATCCCCGTTTGGCCCGATTGTCTGCCGCCGACGCTCTATCGGCGGCTCTGGGTCCACGTGCATTGGGGACGGCTGGCAGCGCATGAAGATGACCGAAGGCCGATACCGACATGAGCCCGAAACTCTGTGGTCCGCTACGGCGCGCATTACATGACGACTCGCGGGCGACATGTCTGAGCGAGACATCGACCAGCAGCTGGTCGAACGGGTGCAACGCGGCGATAAAGCAGCGTTCAATCTGCTCGTCGTCAAGTATCAGCGCAAGATATTTCGCCTGCTGTCGAGACTGATCCGCGACCAGGCTGAGATCGAGGATGTGGCGCAGGAGGCTTTTATCAAGGCCTACCGGGCGCTGCCAAATTTTCGGGGCGATAGCGCGTTTTATACTTGGCTCTACCGCATCGCAATCAATACTGCAAAGAACTACCTCGTTTCCCAAGGGCGCCGTGCGCCGACCTCCACGCCCTCGGATATCGAAGACGCGGAAACTTTTGACGATGGCGACCACCTAAGGGACCTGAACACGCCAGATTCAATGCTGGTGACGAAGCAGGTGGGTGAGGCGGTTAACCGTGCAATCGACCGGTTACCCGAGGACTTGCGAACCGCCATTGTTCTGCGTGAATTGGAAGGGTTGAGCTACGAGGAAATTTCCGAGTCGATGCAGTGTCCAATCGGCACGGTGCGGTCGCGTATTTTTCGCGCGCGCGAGGCGGTTGCGCTGGAGTTGAAGCCTATATTGGACATAGCGAAAGACAAACGGTGGTAAACGAAGCACTTGAGAGATTATGACGAACCAGAGCCCGAATATTGATGCAGCGGCGCCGCTGACCGAACAGGTCTCGGCGTTAATCGACGGCGAGATGGACCGGGGCGAAGCCGAGGCCACGATCGGCCGCCTTTGTGCGGATCCGGCTCTATTGCGACAGTGGCACGAGCTTCATCTCGTGGGCGACGCGTTGCGCTCAAACGAAGTGGCTGCGTGCGATGTATTTCAGTTCTGCGCGCGGGTAAGCGCTGCGATTGCGCAAGAACCGAC
>JACCYC010000347.1 GCA_013696665.1 Burkholderiaceae bacterium
CGGCAAAGCCGGAAGTCCTCACGCTGGTGCGTGAAGCCGTCGGTAAAGTCAACGCCGATTTAGCCAGCGATCCGGCGCTCGCCAACGCGCAGATCCATCGCTTCATCGTGCTGCACAAGGAGCTCGATGCGGATGACGACGAGCTGACACGCACGCGCAAAGTCCGCCGCGGCTTTATTCAGCAGAAGTTCGATCAACTGGTGGATGCTATGTACGGCGGGTTGAACGAACAGTACGTCGAAACTGCGGTCAAGTTCGAGGATGGGCGCACCGGGAAAATCAGCGCGACGCTGAAAGTCATCGACGCCGAAGTCTTTCCTGCGTTGAAGAAGGCGGCGTAAGGAATGACTGCCCGTACGGTGGCCGCTATCGCATGCCTGGTAGTCGGCGTGGGTCTTGCCGCATGGTCATTGGCGAACGGTCAGCTGCTGCTCGCTGTGGTCGGCTTTGCATTGATCTTCACGTTCTTATATCTGGTGATCGAAGCCGCGAACAAGGCGGGCAAGCCGAAGCACGAGATCAAGCGCGCGGCGAACTCGGCGTGGAGCATGAAGGACGAGGCCAGCCCTCCGGGTAAAGAAAACGGGGGCCAGCGGTGAGTCGTGCGCGTCCCGACAACGCGGGCAAAGTGTTGCTGAACGTCGAGGATGTTTCGCTCGCGTTCGGCGGTGTTAAAGCGCTGCAGCAAGTTTCGTTTGACGTTTACGAGCACGAGATACGCGCGATCATCGGGCCCAACGGTGCCGGCAAGAGCTCGATGCTCAACGTGATCAACGGCGTGTACACACCGCAGCACGGTCGGATTACGTTTCGCGGCCAGGTGCGCGAAAACATGAACACCCACGCGGCGGCCGCCGCCGGCATCTCGCGCACGTTTCAGAGCCTGGCGCTGTTTAAGGGCATGAGCGTGCTCGACAACATCATGGCCGGGCGCAATCTGAGGATGACGACCAATCTGCTGTTGCAGGCGCTGCATATCGGCCCGGCGCGCGCCGAGGAGCTGCGGCACCGCGAGTTCGTCGAGCACATCATCGATTTCCTGGAGATACAGCCGTACCGCAAAACGCAGGTGGGCCGCCTGCCGTACGGCCTGCAGAAGCGGGTCGATCTGGGTCGCGCGCTGGCGATGGAGCCGCAGCTGCTGCTGCTCGACGAGCCGATGGCGGGCATGAATATGGAAGAAAAGCAGGACATGTCGCGCTTCGTGCTCGACGTCAATGAAGAATTCGGCACGACGATCGTGTTGATCGAGCACGACATGGGCGTCGTGATGGACATTTCGGACCGGGTGGTCGTGCTCGACTACGGCAAGAAAATCGGCGACGGCGAGCCTGACGCGGTTCGCAGCAGCCAGCAGGTCATCGACGCCTATCTGGGCGTCGCTCACTGAAGCACGATGTCCGCTTACCTGCGACGCAACTGGGCTGTGGTGGCGCTGATCGCCGTGCTGATCATCGGCATGGTGCTGCCGCTTGCAACCGGCATCAGCGCACCGGGCTTTTACCTCGAAGTGCTGCTCGGCGGATTGATGTCGGGCGTGCTGTATTCGCTGGTCGCGCTCGGGCTGGTGCTTATCTTCAAGGCGTCGGGCGTTTTCAATTTCGCGCAGGGCGCGATGGTGCTGTTCGCCGCCTTGTCGGTGGCGCGCATGAGCGAAGTGATGCCGCTGCCGGTCGCGATCCTGCTAGGCGCGCTGGTGATGGCGGCACTGGCGTGGCTGATCGAGCGATTGGTGTTGCGGCATCTGGTGAATCAGGACGCGGTCGTGCTGTTGATGGCCACCTTGGGCGTTGCATTCTTTCTCGACGGCTTCGGACAGACCGTGTGGGGCAGCGATATTTATCAGATCAATACCGGGTTGCCGAAGACGCCGATGCTGGTGGGGGAAGGCCTGTTTCAGGGCGGAATTCTGATCAACAGCGAAGACCTGGTGGCAGCCGCGGTCGCCGCGCTTTTGGTACTTGCGCTGGCGATGTTTTTTCAGAAGACCGCGACCGGCCGCGCCCTGCGTGCGGTGGCCGATGACCATCAGGCGGCGCAGTCGATCGGCATTCCGCTGAACCGTATCTGGGTGATCGTTTGGACCGTGGCGGGGATCGTGGCGCTGGTGGCGGGCATCATCTGGGGCTCGAAGCTCGGCGTTCAGTTTTCGCTCTCGTTGATCGCGTTGAAGGCGCTGCCGGTCGTCATCCTTGGTGGGTTCACTTCGGTACCCGGCGCGATTCTGGGAGGACTGATCATCGGCGTCGGCGAAAAATTCGCGGAAGTATTTCTCGGCCCGATTTTGGTGCGGCAGTTCGATTTGGCCGGCGGCGGCATCGAAAACTGGTTCGCCTACATGCTGGCGTTGCTGTTCCTGTTGGTGCGGCCGGAAGGGTTGTTCGGCGAGAAGCACATCGACCGCGTCTAATCCATGCTCTACAGAGAAAACGGCCAATTCAAATCGAGCTACGCCGCCGATCAGCAGCTGCTGCCGATTGCGCAGGACCGCTGGTTCGTGATCGGCCTGATCGTGCTCGCTTACGTCGCGGTGCCGGCGCTGGCCAGCGACTACATGTTTCGTGCGCTGATCATTCCGTTCGTCATCCTCGCGATTGCGGCGATCGGGCTCAACATCCTGGTCGGTTATTGCGGGCAGATCTCGCTCGGTACGGCGGGCTTCATGGCGGTCGGCGCGTACGCCGCATACAACCTTGTGATCCGTGTGCCGCAGCTGAATTTCCTCGTAATCCTGGTGCTCGCGGGCTGCATTGCCGCGCTGGTTGGTGCGATGTTCGGAATTCCGAGCTTGCGCATCAAGGGCTTGTACCTCGCAGTATCCACACTGGCGGCGCAGTTCTTCATCGACTGGTTGTTCGCGCGGGTCAAGTGGTTTACCGATTATTCGTCGTCGGGCTCCGTGTCGCCGGCTCCGATCCAGATGTTCGGCTGGACCATCGAATCACCGATCGACAAGTATTTGTTCGTGTTGTCGATTGCAATCGTGCTGACGCTCGCCGCCAAGAACCTGGTGAGAGGGCACGCGGGCCGCGCCTGGATGGCAACGCGCGACATGGACGTGGCGGCCGAGGTCATCGGCATCCGGCCGGTGACGGCGAAGCTGTCGGCCTTCGCGGTCAGCTCGTTTTACGCGGGCGTGGCGGGCGCGCTCTGGGGGTTTATCCACCTAGGCGCGTGGGAGCCATTGGCGTTCAATATCAACGTTTCGCTTAACCTTTTGTTCATGATCATCATCGGCGGCATGGGATCGTTACTCGGTGCATACTTTGGCGCGGCATTCATCGTCATACTGCCGATCCTGCTCAATCAGGTTCCGGGCTGGTTTGGCATCCCGATCTCGACGGCGCTCGCATCGCACCTGGAGTCGATGATTTTCGGCAGCCTGATCGTTTTCTTTTTGATCGCCGAACCACACGGATTGGCGCGGTTATGGGCGATCGGCAAGGAAAAACTGCGGCTTTGGCCGTTCCCGCACTGAATGAGGTCCACAGCGGGAAAGCCTCTATCTAAACGAACCGGACCGAAGGAGACAAGCATGGCAGTTTTACAAAGAAAGAAAGCGTTGATTGCTGCACTCGCTGGCATTGCTGCGGCCGTCACGCTCGGTGTGTCGGCGCCGGCAGCCGCTCAGACGAAAGCACCGGCCGCGGCCGGTAAGGGTGAGCAGTTCTTCCCGGTGCTGGTGTACCGCACGGGCGCGTACGGGCCGAACGGAAACCCGTGGGCCAACGGCTTCATCGACTACCTGAAGCTCGTCAATGCGCAGGGCGGCATTAATGGCGTGAAGATCACGTGGGAGGAATGCGAGTTCGGCTACGCGACCGACCGCGGGGTCGAGTGCTACGAGCGCCTGAAGAGCAAGGGCGCGGCGATCGTGCAGCCGCTTTCCACCGGCGTTACGTTCGCTCTGACGGACAAGGCGCCGGTCGACAAGATCGCGCTGATCACCGCCGGCTACGGCCGCGCGGACTCGGTCGAAGGCGAAGTGTTCCCCTACAACTTCCCGCTGATGGGAACGTACTGGAGCGCAGCCGACATTTTGGTGCAGCACGTCGGCAAGTTAAACGGCGGGCTGGACAAGCTGAAGGGCAAAAAGATCGCACTCGTTTATCTCGACTCACCGTACGGCAAGGAGCCGATCGCGCTGCTGACCGAGCGCTCAAAGCTGCACGGCTTCGAGCTGACCACGCTTCCGGTCACTAGTCCGGGCGTCGAGCAAAAGTCCACCTGGCTGCAGATCCGGCAGAATCGGCCCGATTACGTGTTCCTATGGGGCTGGGGTGTGATGAACTCGACGGCGATACGCGAGGCGGTTGCCACGGGCTTTCCACGTGATCGCATGTACGGTGTGTGGTGGGCCGCGGCCGAACCTGATGTCACGCCGGTCGGCGCCGATGCCAAGGGCTATAACGGGCTGGCGATGCAGCATGGCGCCGGCCGCGCCAAGATGCACGAGGACATTCTAAAATTGGTGCATGCCAAGGGCCAGGGCACCGGCCCGCAGGAAGAAGTTGGCACGGTGCTGTACACGCGCGGCATGATCAGCTCGCTGCTCGGAGTCGAGGGCATCCGGCAGGCTCAGCTGCGTTACGGTAATCGACCGATCACCGGCGAAGAAGCGCGCTACGGCCTGGAGAACCTGAACATCGATACCAAGCGTATCGACGCTCTTGGGCTGACCGGCGTGATGCGGCCGCTGGCAACCAACTGCCGTGACCACGAAGGGGCGCATGTTGCCCGCATTCAGCAGTGGGACGGCACTAAGTGGGGCTTTACCTCCGAGTGGTACGAAGCCGACATGCAGATCATCCGGCCGATGATTCGCGATTCGTCGGCGCGCTACGCAGCCGAGAAGAAGCTGACACGCCGCAGTTGCGAAGCCGAGATGAAGGAAGTGGCCAAGACGCCGGCCGTAGTTAAAAAATAATCTCAATCGCTGCAGGCGCGGGCG
>JACCYC010000357.1 GCA_013696665.1 Burkholderiaceae bacterium
CGAGCTGCCGCACCCCGACGGTGAACCGAGCCACCGCATAAGCAACTCGGATCCGGTCACCGGCCAGGCCGGGTGGTACGACGTTCGCGTGCGGCTCATTCCTGCTACCGATGAACCGGAAGAAACGTCTCCACGCGTAACCGCGTTTCATTCAGAACCACGTAGCAACGCAGGCGACGTATTGGCGTACTTCGCGGGGCGAAAGGAGTAGTGATGGACAACGCGCTGTCTCGACCAAAGCAATTGGCATTGGTCATCGATCTGAATGTTTGCGTCGGCTGCCACGCGTGCGTTACGTCGTGCAAGGAGTGGAATACGTCGGGTTCCGCCGGAGCGTTGGCTGACGAGCATCCCTACGGTGCCGATCCCACCGGCACCTTTTTCAATCGTGTGCAAACGTACGAGGCCGACAGCTTTCCTTTCACCGAGACGATTCATTTTCCAAAAAGCTGCCTGCATTGCGAGGAGCCGCCGTGCGTTCCGGTATGCCCGACCGGCGCCAGCTACAAACGCAAGGAAGACGGCATCGTGCTGGTCGATTACGACAAATGCATTGGATGCAACTATTGCGCATGGGCGTGTCCGTACGGCGCGCGCGAGCTTGACGAAAAGCGGCACGTGATGACCAAGTGCACGCTGTGCGTCGACCGCATTTACGACGCCTCGATCCCGGAGCGCGACCGCAAGCCCGCGTGCGTCATGGCGTGTCCGACCAGCGCAAGATTGTTCGGAGATGTGCATGATCCCGACTCTGAAGTGTCGCGAGCCGTGCGCGATCGTGGCGGCTACGCGCTGATGCCCGAATGGAACACGGTGCCTGCAAACCAGTATCTGCCTCGCGCCGTCACGCCGCCACTCGCTTCAACTCAAGAACACGAAAAGTGAAGGCCGCGCGTTGAATCCTGCATGGCCGGTGATCTTTTTCACCACTTTCGCAGGCTGGGCGCAGGGTTTGGTGATTGCACTCGCGGTCGGCTCGCTTGCCGGCGCGCCGCCGACTCGCGAATTGCTTCTGACCGCGCTATCGGTTGCTCTCGCACTTTCGATGATCGGTCTTGGATGCTCGGCGCTCCATCTCGGGCGGCCGGAGCGCGCATGGCGCGCAGTGGCGATGTGGCGCACTTCGTGGCTCTCGCGCGAAGTCATTGTGCTGCCGGCGTTTATTGCGTGTCTCGGGATTTGGCTGACCGCCGAATTGGCGCAGCGAGGCACCCCTCTGATTCTGCTCGTCGCGATTGTCCTGACAGTTCTGCTGTGGGTGTGCACGGCAATGATCTATGTCTGCCTTACATTCATCCGCGAGTGGTCGCATCCACTGACCGTTGCGAACTACGTGCTGCTCGGACTTGCGTCTGGACTATTGCTGTGCGCCGGCCTTGGCGTCGTCACCGGTGACGCCCGCTATGCGCTGGCTTGCGCGCAATGGGGCATCGCCTTCACTGCGCTGGCTGGCTTGGTCCGGGGTGCATCGCTGATCCGCAATGCGCGTCTTCGGCCCGTGTCTACGCTGCAGAGCGCGACCGGGATCCGTTCCCCCCGGCTCAAACAGATGTCGATGGGCATGAGCGCCGGGGCATTCAATACGCGCGAATTCTTTCACGGCAAATCGATTTGGTTTATACGGAACGTCAAGACGGGTTTCATCGTTCTCGCCTTCATCGTTCCCATTGTTCTGATTGGCATCTCGTTCGCGACAAGATCAGGCACCGCGGTTCTTGCTGCGGCTTTGATTCAGTTCGTCGGCTTGCTTGGTGAACGGTGGTATTTCTTCGCGGAGGCACGCCATCCGCAAAATCTCTATTACCAGGTCATCGGGTAACGCACATCGAGTCACGAACCAACTTCTTGTCTAGGTCGAGAAGCCGGCGCTGCAAGATGCTGTCAAGCAATCGACAAAAGAAAAGGGCCTGCAGCGCAAGCCCTTTATCTGACGCGCGACGGTGAATGCGCGCAAAACGATTAGTTCTTCTTTTCTTCGACCGGCGGTACGACAACGATGGTACTACCCGATTTACCCGGAGCACCTTCTGCTCCCGGGGCGCCTGGGGCACCGGCAGGTCCGGCGGGTCCCGGAACTGGAGTCGGTACTGTGACGACCGTTGAAGAAGGTGCAGGTGCAGGAGCAGGCGTCGGTACCGGTACGGGCTGAACGACGGTTTCCCTGGTTGTCTCTGTTTTCTGGCAAGCGGCCAATCCGAGACTTGCGGCAACGGCCGTTGCGATGAGCAGCGGATATTTCTTCATTGGTTTCCTCTGTATGTACTTCAGATCTGGCGCGCCCGGCAGGATTCGAACCCACGACCCCTTGGTTCGTAGCCAAGTACTCTATCCAACTGAGCTACGGGCGCAAGGGCGTGAAGTTTATCATCGCCCGCAGTCATGCGGCAGGGTGAACCGAAGCGTTCAACGCCGCCGCGAGCGCGGCGTCACCGTCCACCAGGTCTTCCCACTTTAGCTCGATGCCTTTTCGGTGACCTTTTTCAGTCAGCTTCAGGCCCAATGGTCCAAGCGTTAACGTGAATGGCTTGTCCTTGATCACCAGAGCGCGCTTCAATTCCTTATCGAGGGTCGTAGCCATCTCTTTTTCCTAACGTGCGAGGATCTGTGCTGCGCGCTTGATCGTTTGCCGTGTTGACTTGTATTGCGCCCATGGGTCCACCCTCAACTTTTCAACGCGAGCAAGTGTATTGGTGATATTCCAGAGGGCGGCGCTCTCTAGCTTCTCAAGCTCTTCCCACGCCAGCGGAATCGAAACGCCGAGTCCCGGACGTGCGCGGGCCGAAAAGGCTGCAGCCGTCGTGGCGCCGCGGCTATTACGCAGGTAATCGATGAAGATGCGGCCCACGCGGTTCGCCGGCCCGCTCTTGGCGACGAATCGTTGCGGCACCGTGCGTGCCAGATGCACGACCACGGCTTCAGAAAAGTCTTTGACTTCGTCCCAGTTTGACGTTGCAGTCAATGGAACGACAATGTGCAAGCCTTTGCCGCCGCTGGTCTTCAAAAATGCCTTTAACTTGAGTTCGTCAAGAAATGCCTTGGTCAGCATCGCGCCCTCTACCACCTGCTGCCATTGCACGCCCTCACCGGGATCGAGATCGAACAGCATTCGGTCCGGGTTCTCGATCGACTTTGTAGTTGCGTTCCAAGTGTGAAACTCGATCACGTTCAGCTGCGCAGCCTGCACCAGCGCCTGCGCCGTTCCAACTTCGAGCATCGGCGGGTGGCCGGGCAAAAAAGCCGGATCAAGCTCATTGATGCCGGGGATGCGCAACGTGTCGACGTGCTTTTGAAAAAACAACTGGCCCGCGATTCCGCTGGGGCCGCGTACCAGCGAGGTCGGCCGGCTTTTTAAATGCGGCAACATGTGCTGGGCGATGCTTTCGTAATAGCGAACCAGGTCGAGCTTGGTCAGGCCGGTGCTCTGATCGATGACGCGCTCACCGTGGCTGATTTTGACACCGCCCGCGGTCGGCGGTGCCGGCTTGGGCGCAGGTTGCGCAGCGCCGGTTGATGTCACCTCTTTCTCAGCTACTTTCTTCTTAGCTATTTTTCTAGTCACCGTCTTGGCCTCGTCACTATCGGCGCGATCTGCAAAAGCGGGTGCGACGGCTTGTTCGCGCGTGATACTGCCCGGGCGCTTGTCGGGACGCAGGCCATGGAATACCGAGTGCCGTATCCGCCCGTCGTCAGTCCACTCGCCAAACGATACTTCGGCGACGAGCTTTGGCTTTACCCAATGTCCTTTGACGCCGGTAGGCAATTTATGAAACGGCGTCTGGCTCGAGCTCAGCGCGGCGAGCTGCCCTTTCAGTTGCACCAGCGTCTTGTCGTCAAAACCAGTGCCGACGTTGCCGGCATACGTCAGCTTTCCCTGCTCGTCGTGCACGCCTAACAACAGCGAGCCCAGGCCGCTGCGCGTGCCGCGTGGATCGGTGTAACCACCGATCACGAATTCCTGCCGCTGCGTGCACTTGAGCTTGATCCAGGTGGGGCTCCGCCGCGACACGTACGGCGAATCGGCGCGCTTGCCGATCATCCCTTCGAGCCGCATGCGGCAGGCGTTCTGGAGCAGCTCCTTCGCGCTCGAATCGAAATCCTGGCTGTAGCGGACGCGCTCCTGTGGCGGCGCGCGATCGAGCGCCGCGGCGACCACGGCGCGCCGCTCGATCAGCGGCACGTTGCGCAGGTCGTGGCCGGCGTAGTACGGCAGGTCGAAGACGAAGTACTGGATGTCTTCGGTGCGCGCCGAGTCGAATGCGTTCTGCAGCGCGTTGAAGTCGGGCGTGCCGTGGGCGCCGCTGACGACGATCTCGCCGTCGAGCCAGCCCGAGCCGATGCCGAGCGAGCGAACCGCAGCGACGAGCCCCGGCATCCGCGCCGACCAGTCGTTGCCGCGGCGCGTGAAGAGCCGGACGTCGTCGCTTGCTTCGTCGATTCGTGCCAGCAAGCGATAGCCGTCGAACTTGATCTCGTAGATCCAGCCGGCGTCGGTCGGTGCCTCGGCCACCAGCGTCGCGAGCTGCGGCACCAAGGTGTCCGGCAGTGCCGCCTTGCGCGCGCCTGCGGGTATCGACGGGAGTGCGTCCCGGCGCGCTGCGGCGGCCCTGGCCGGGGCACTGCGTGTCGATGTCTTGCGCACCTTCGAATCGTCTCGCGCAGCCTCTTTCGGCGTCGCCGTCGGTCCGCTCGGGATCGTCAGGTCGGAGAGCACGCTGCCCGGCTCGGCCTCGACGACGTTGTAGTCGGCGCTCGGCCGCGCCGCGTCGTCC
>JACCYC010000358.1 GCA_013696665.1 Burkholderiaceae bacterium
CTGGCGCCACTCATACGTGCTGCGCCCGCGTCAGGACCCGCAGGCTGTCCCACATCCGCTCACCGAGAAACACGAGCCACGTAAAGCCGGTCAGCGGCCAGGCGATATGAATCATCCACAGCGGCAGTTCCGCCAGCTCGGAAGTACGGTTCCAGCCGAAGCGAGTGAACTCGATGCCAGCCCACACGAACACCAGTGCCATTACAAGCACACCGATGCTTGCCATCAGCCTCACTGCGGCTTCAGCGCGCGGTTTAAGACGCGGCCACAGGTCGACTTCGAAATGCGTGCCCTCGCGCACGCCGATCATCGCGCCGATCATGATCATCCAGATGAATAGAAAGCGCGCCATCTCTTCGGTCCAGATGTAACTCGGGATCAACGCGGTGTAGCGCGAGAAGATTTGCAGCGATACCGGAACGATCAGGATCGCCACCGATACGACGAGCAGCCACGACAGCAGCCAGCTGTAACCGGCGGTGAGTTTGCGCCAGAAGGTCATCGGGAAGAATTCGAGCAAGAAAAAACCACCCCGACATACTGTGCCGGAGTGGTTTATCGCGCGCTAGTGCTATAGCGAGTTGATCTTCGCCAGCAGCTGCTCGGCGCCGATTTCCTTGGCGTATTCAGTCATCACCGGGTCGACCGCTTTCTTCATCGCGGCGCGGTCGGCGAATGGAATGCGCTTGAGCTTGCCCGCCTTCTCAAGGGCGTCGAGCTTGGCGGTGTCCTCACTCGATTCGATCTGCCGACCATAGGCGCCGGCTTCCTTGCCAGCGCGGACAATCGCCTCCTGCAGATCTTTCGGCAGCTTGTTGAAGGTCTTGGTGGAAAAGCACAGCGGGCGGATCGTAATCGCGTGCTGCGTCATATTGAGGCTGGGGGCGACCTCGAAAAACTTCATCTGTTCGACACCCGCCGCCTCGTTCTCACCCGCCGCAATCACGCCGTTCTGAATCGCGTTGTAGACCTCGTTATAGGCGATCACCGTCGGCGCCATGCCTGCCGCCGCAAAAGTCTTGGACCAGATCGGTGCACCCTGCACACGCACCTTCAGGCCCTTCAGCTCGGCCATGTTCTTCACCGCCTTGTTGGCGAAGATGTTGCGCGTACCGCCGCCGGCGTAGCCGATCAGCATCACCTCGGCCTTCTGGTTGATTTCGTCGGCGACCGGCTTCAACACGTCGGCGTCAAGCACCTTGTTCCAGTGGTCCAGGTCCCTGAACAGGAACGGCGCGTCGATAAACGGCGCGGCTTTCGAGAATGTGGACATGTGCGCGGGCGACACGATTGCATAGTCGACGGCCTTGCCTTGCGCCATGTACTCGAAGTACTGCTTCTCCAGCCCCAGCGCGCTGTTCTTGTGCAGCACGAAGTTGATCGGCTTGCCGTAGTACTTTTTCACCAGCTCTTCGAACCTCACCATTGCCTTGGTGAAGGCGTGGTCGTCGCTGAACTGCGATGCCCCGTTCAGCGTGATGACCTGTGCGCTGGCGGGAAGCGCCAATGCGGCCGCAAACGCGGCCAGAATAAATCTGCGTTTCATCTCATGTCCCCTATGACAGTCATAAGCCACAAGGTGCGCGGATTCGCAGGATCGATCGGCGTCGCCAGGCAGCGAGCCATTGTCCCAGAAATTGGGTTGTGCACGCGAGCAATAAATTTCGAGGCCGGCGAGGGTTGAAGTTCACGCTCAAGCGCACGGGTTCAAGCTTCTTTGCCCGCAGACAAGCCTGCGCGACTGGCTCTGTGTTCCAGGCGCACGAATCTAACTCAACGGCCGCGCAATGTCGGTCGTAGCGTTTCCGGTTGACGCGATTGCCAGGAATTCATGCATTCGCGAAAGTTCAGCATCGAGCTCGCGCTTGAAGGAGCGCTCGCGTGGCGAAGAAGACGCCACATAACCGATTTCGTGGCGGAGCGCGCCGTTGCTGACCGCGAAGTTGCCCCAGCCAATGATCTGGTCGCGCCACAGCAGCGGCAGTGCGTAATAGCCCAGCTTTCGTTTCTGTGCCGGCGTGTAAGCCTCAAAGCGGTACGCCCACTTCCACAGAATCTCAAAGCGCCGGCGATCCCACACAACCGGATCAAAGGGCGCCAGAAACCGTACGTTGGATTGGGGGTGCAGGCTGGCTGGCTCCTCGTCCGGCGGCCAATACCAATCCACATCGTCGATCCGTGCATGTGCGAGCCGTTGCCGTGCACGCAACACCGCGCTCTTCAGTCCCTGCCGCCACTGCGGCACCGCATAACGCAGCCGGCTGATTAATCCCGACAAGCTCGTTGCCGGCAGCGGCGCGTAGACGCGCACGATCACGTCGACAAGCTGGTCGATACGAACGCGACGCACTGCCGTGGTCAATGGCGCGGCTGCGTGCTCGTGGGCCGAATAAAGGCGAATTCCTCCCTTGCGTCGCGCCACGCGCAGCAAACCGCGGTAGTGCATACCGTCGAGCAGGTGGGTGGTCGCGCTAGAGGATCCACCCCAATAGTTCTTCACGGTGCCGTGCGCAAAGTGCGCATCGACTTCGCGCGGATGCACGCTGCCGCGCTCGCGCACAAACTCCAGCAGGGCTTGGGCCTGCGCCTTGCGCGTTGGCGACCACCGAGCGACGGCTGAACGCGGATGCATCAGCGCTTGCAGTTCGGCGGTAACGAAACCGTAGTTGACGAAGAAGTCTTCCGCAATGCCAAGCGCGGTGTAACGGCGTTCGAGATCGCCGGCGCGATAATTCTTGACGCGATGGCGCAGTGTCAGGTCCTGTGCGCGCGCGGGGGCTCGTATCGGGTCGGCTTGCACGAAGCCCATTTTTCCGAGTGCACCTTTAAGCGTGGTCGGCGCAAACAGGCTCCGTGCGACCGCATAGCGCCGCAGGTCATTTAGATCAATTCCCATTTGGGCGGCAACGCAATTCGCGGCAGACCCGGAACAATCGCCAGCGCGATGCGACGACAAGCAATACGGGACTTGGCAGGCCAAACCGGTGCGCTGCGACGTTAATCAGGGCTGTAATTGCGAGAACAGCAGCAACGGCGTAGAGGATCGGCTCCATCGATGAATATTAACGGTGGCCCGCACACCGCGTTGATCACCGGTCATTTGCTTCCAATGCAAACACGGCAAACATGCTTGAGTCGATTTGCGATGCTAGGCGCGCCCAAATTGCGAGTTTCATCTTGCAAGACGCCGGTACAAATGCAGCATGCGCCTCATTGCCAAATTTCTAGCGTGCCTGATTCCTGTCGCGGCGGTCAATGCCGCCGACATCGAACGCCGCTGCAACTCAGAAAGCTCGGCGTGCATCATTGACTTCTCAGGTGAAATCGTCACCGGCGACGCCGAGCGGATGGCCCAGATACTGATCGAGCCGCTGCCGGCTGCAAAGTCCCACATCAGCTCGCTCGAAATTGATTCGCTTGGCGGCGACGTCGTAGAAGCACTGAGAATTGGCGAACTGGTGCGTCTGAACATGCTCAATGTCTCCATTGCGCGGATCGCGCGCGGTGACCCCGGTGCGCAACCGCTACGGCGCGGTGCGGGTAGCGACCGCGTGTGCGCGAGCGCCTGCGTGCTGGTGCTGATGAGTGCGCCCGCGCGATCGGTCCGCGAGGCAAGGGTCGGCCTGCATCGTCCCCGACTCAGCGCGGAGTTTTACCGGCAGCAGTCGCCTTCGTCGATTGCGCGTGCACACGCCGAGCTCGACCGCAAGGTTCGCGATACCGTGATCGCAGGGGGAATGCCAACCGATCTGGTCGAACGGATGATGCGGCACGCATCGAACGAGCTTCTCTGGCTAGCAAGTGGCGAGTTGGCTTCGCTGGACAGCGAAGCCCCCTGGTATCAGGAGATGCAGATCGCGTTGTGCGGAGCCACCGTGCGCAGCGAACGCGTCAGCGCGGCCTTTCAGTCGTGGCAAGAAGAATCGAGCGAAGCTCCCAGGAGTGACGCGACCGACGCGAGTTGCGGGGTCGGCATCACAACCCGCGAGCAGGCAAAGTTCCGCGCGGCTCGCCCTCTGATTGCGGCGAAGCAGGGTGGAAGCAAGCGGGTCCTCGCCGTCGTACCCAAGGCGCCGACGCTTCCGAGCGGGGCCGTCTCCGCGCGCTGACCGGTGTTCGTGCTTAGCGAGTGGCCCGTTCGGCCTAGCCGCTTCGAGTCAGCCGCAGCGAACCGTTAGTCAACCGGCTTTGCGATTATGAAGACATCAATGACTGCTTCCCGGTTTGAGCCCGACAAGCGCTCCGGCCAATCTCGAGATCCTTCCTTCAACGTGAAAAAGCGTATTGGCTATCGGATATTTCTTGTCGACGGCGATAATGTTTCGCCGCTGACCAAAACAGCGTTCGACGAATTTTATTTCCGGCGCCAGGCGGTGTTGCAGGCGTGCGCTGGCAAGACGATCGACATTGCGACGGTCGTGTGCCGACTCGAAGATGCAAAGCTCAGAGAAATCATTCGCATTTACTGTCAGCGCTTCAAGGTCAAGGGCGACGGCTCGCTCGACGAACACTATGGCCAACTGCGCTCACCTGCGCCTGCGAGTGCGACTGCGACGTCTCGGCAAGATCCCAAACGCGTGCAGGAGGGTTCGGTACCCGAGCAGCGTTTGAATGGGCGCGACCTTGCGCAGAGCCTCACGATGATTTCGAGCGCTGCGCAGAAAAAAATTCTCGACGTACTGCGGTTGTAGCAGCACGGCGTCGGTCACTTCGATGATCTCCGAGTCTGTCAAGCCATGGCTCGTCGGTTTACTCACCGCGAGCTGCATTGGTTATTTTCTTTACGACCGCGCCGCGCGCCGGCCGGTGGCGTTCGCCGGCACGATCGCAGAGTCTCCGATGCAAGCTACCACGCGTGCTACCGCGTTGGAGCGAGCGGGCTACGCCATCGAACCGGTGGCTGCCTACACGGTGCGAGCCCGGGTACTGTCCACTGAGCGCTACCGGATGGGCCGCGAGGCGGACTTATCGCCCGTTGATTTTGCGCTGGGCTGGGGGCCGATGGCCGAGACCGCCGTGCTCGATCGACTAACAATCAGTCAGAGCAATCGCTGGTATCAGTACCGCTGGGAAAATGCACCACCGATCGAGCCTTCGCTCATCATCAGCAGTTCCGCCAACACGCATCTGGTGCCGGCCGATGAGGCCATCAAGGATCGGTTACTCAACGTGCGCGCCGGGTCGGTTGTGACGCTGACGGGCTATCTCGTCAACATCAAGCACGCTGATGGCTGGTCATGGCGCTCATCGCTGCGCCGCGATGACAGCGGCGACGGCTCGTGTGAATTGATGTGGGTCACTGACCTTTCGGTCGAGTAACAAGAATATTTCGGCTACGTTGAAGGAGCGCATGGCGCAGGCGAGGGTCGACGAGCAGGATGTTCTGACAGCAGCGCGGCATCTGCACGGAATAGAAAGCTTGATCAAATTCGCTACGCCGTTCTGGAGCGCAGCGGCGGTATCTCGATCATCCAAAGCAGGGCGGCAAGGGTAACTAGAGGTCCCGCTCCGAGACTTTTTGGGGGCACGCGAGGGGGAAATCCAAACTTGAGCGCGAAGCGTCGCAAATAGACGGGATAGCACGCCCGTAATCCGCGTTTGAGGGACTTGGGGCTGCGCCACACTGCCCGACACCCTACAAGCCGTGAGCGACATGCGAGATATTGCCGACGACGTTTTAATCGACTTGCAGCCGAGCGAGATCGAGCGCCGTCTGCAGGAATATCAGGCGCTGCTGGCGAATGATTCAGTGGGCATCCTGGTGGTGCGCAACGGTGAATTGAAGCAGTGCAATTCGAGCGCCGCAAGGTTGTTCGGCTGGCATTCAAGCGAGCTGGTGGGTCGCCCCGCTTCGGTGCTCTTTACTTCCGACGACGAGTTCCAGTCGTTTGCCTGCCGCATTAGCGAGGCGCTGTCAGCGGACGGCTCGCCGGCGATTGAATGGCGCACCGTACGTCAAGATGGCTCGCGCTTCTGGGCCCGGCTTCTGGTCAAGAGCATCACTCCGGGCGGCCCCGCGGGGGAAACCGTATGGATGGTTGAAGACATCAGTGCGCGCAAGGAAATGGAAGCCGCGCTGAGCAAGGCCCGCGAGGATCTCGAGCAGCGTGTGCGCGCTGCGCACGACGAGTTGGCATGGTCCAACGAACGCCTTGTTGCCGAGCTCTACGAGCGCAGTGAGGTCGAAGAGCGGGCACGCCGGATCTCGCTTTACGACGAGCTGACGGAATTGCCCAATCGCCGCCTGCTGGAGTCGCGCCTGGATGAAGCGGTGCGCAATCATCAACTGGGTGGCGACCGCCTGGCCGTGCTGGTCATCGACATCGATGAGTTCACCAAGCTCAACGATGCGCTTGGTCACCGGGTGGGAGACGCGTTGCTGTGCGCCACCGCCGACCGCCTGGTTGAAACCGTCCGCACGTCTGATCTGGTGGCACGTACCGGTGGCGACCAGTTTTCGATCGTGCTCGGACGGCTGCGCCACGTCGAAGACGCCGTCAACGTTGCGACCAAACTTGCAGAGTTGCTGTCGGCGCCGTTCGAAATCGACGCCGAACAGGTTAACGTGACCGTAAGTGTCGGCGCCGCGCTTTTTCCAAGCGACGGTGCAAGTCCCGAATTGCTCTTGCGCAATGCGGACGCCGCGTTGTCTTTCGCGAAATCGCGTGGCCGCGGCAACGTGCAGCTTTTTGAGCCGCGCATGAATTCGGACATGGTCCGCCGACTTCAGATTGAAGCGGGCTTGAGGCAGGCGCTCGACAACCACGGATTTGAAATCCACTTTCAGCCCCGAATCGACTTGCAGACCCGCAAGCTCGTCGGTGCAGAGGCATTCGTGCGCTGGATCGATCCGGTGCATGGCCTGCAGGAGCCGGCCGCCTTTATCGCCGTGGCCGAGGACACCGGTTTGATCCTGCCGATCGGAGAGGTCGTGCTGCGGCAGGCATGCACAGCCGCAATGCAATGGACCGAAGCGGGACTTGGGGAATTGATCGTCAGCGTCAATCTCTCGCCACGCGAATTCCGCGGCAGATCATTGTTGCCGATGGTGAGTCAGGTGCTGATCGATTCACGGCTCGACGCCGAGCGGTTGCAGGTCGAAATCACCGAAGCCAGCTTGATGCGGGATGGCGAAAAGGCCGAACAGGTGTTGTCCGGCCTTCATGCAATGGGCGTCAAGATCGCACTCGACAACTTTGGCACCGGCTATTCGAGCCTGTCGAACTTGCGCCGGTTTCCGGTCGACGTGATCAAGATTGACGGCCAGTTCGTACGCGCAGGACCGAACGATCCGGCCGATTGCAAGATAGTGGCCGCACTGACGAGCCTTGCGCGCGGCCTCGGCCTGCGCGTTGTCGCCGAGGGCGTCGAAACGCAAGCACAGTTGTCTTTCGTCAGAGACTGCGGCTGCAACGAAGCGCAGGGCTTCCTGCTTGGGCGGCCGCTGACGTCAGCGGGCTTCGTCGAGTTTGCAAACTCTTTGCGGAAAACGCCCAAAGCGACTTAAGGAGTCACCCTGCGTACCGCGGCCTGCTTGCCGGCGACGTAGATGTACTCCTTGAACTCACCGCTGGGTGCAACCTCCCACAACAGGTTGCCGCCATTGCCGTAGACAAAGAACGTCGTGCCGCCAGACAGGGTGGACGACACGCGCATTCCGGCCCCATCGTACGCATAGGTCACTTCGCTAGATGTCCCGCAGCGGGCGCAACGCATTTGCTGCGCGTCGTTATAGGCGAAAGTTGTTGAGCCCTGGCTGGTGACGTTGCCGTAAACGTCGTAACCGTATGCGAGAGACACCGGAATACTGCCGAACTGGTCGGAGAAAAACGATCCGGTTGCTTGGGTGAGCCGGTCGGAGCTGTCGTAGGCGTAGCTGAGCGCCGCCCGGCCGAGCGCCTGGCTGCGCAGATTGCCGCGGCCGTCGTAGGCAGCGAAGCCCGGCCCGATGCGCGAATTAGCCGATATAAGACGGTCGATGGCGTCATAGCCCAGCGTTTGGTTAAGAGCGGGAATCGCGGCGTCTGTCATCGACGTCACGTTGCCGATCGCGTCGTAGGTGTACGCCAGTGATGAAACCTGTGTTGCTCCGCTGACAGCAATGATGCTTTGAGGGCGGGCAGGCGGAGGTCGAGTGCGACATTAATGCTTTTCTGGAAGGCGCGAGGCGGTGCGATGGCGGATTCTTTACATTGACGGCGCGTGCATAAAAACGGCCCCGAAGGGCCGCTTGTTCGCGTTAGCTGACACGGCACCACGGCCGCGCAGCGGGTCTGACTTCTTCATAACCATACCGCCCGCCATCCTGCGGCCCCCCCGGAAGCGCAATCTGCAGGCCGTCGCTGGAATAGATATTCCATGCCCATGTTTCAAAGCTGCTATCTGTGCCGTTTGAACAGCCAGGTATCGGGGACGTATCGAAACCGCCTGCCGAACCGGTGGCGGCGATGCGCGCCAGCTTGCGCGCGATCAGTATGTTCACGCAGGTTGTGACCTGTGTCGTTGCCAAGCCAAGGATTTCGTCAAACGTTCCCGGCCTTGTCTGAATGCCGCGCGTGCCCACGATGCCGTAAGAAACTTCGCCACCGGTGATCCGACCATCGCTGCACGCATACGCGCCAGGGCTGCCGGGAACACAGTTATTCCATGCAGCCCATCCGCGAATTGTGTCAGCGGTCAGCGGCGTGGCACTAACGTTGGGCGCGTGCAGCGCAGAGAATGCGCCTAGGATCATTGCATTGATTGCACCCGGCACACGCGCAAGGTAGATGTCGCGAAAGTTGTGCCCCAGGCGGTCAATTACATTTACCGGAATCGTCACGTTTGCGGCCGGTGTGTCCCTGAAAATTAACCTGAGTCCGCTAATGACGCGATCATTCCTTGAGGTTATGTAAGGGCCGCGGATTGCGCGCGGGGGTGCAACCCCCGCTATGCCCACTGATGCAGCAGAGAATCCCCCGCCTACCGTCAGACGGTCATAGACCAGATTTGCATAAATATTGCCCTGCGAATGCGGCACCAACAGTAGCCGCGCGCCATGGCGGTGTTGCGCGCGAATAGCAACTTCAACATTGTTCAGATCGGCTTCACCGTATGGGTTTGGGCGGTTGATGTCCCAAATTGAACCCATCGCGGCCGAGATTGCGGCCGCGATGTCTGCGGTCATTGTGTTGCTGTAATACCCGAACACCACCGCGCGAATCCAAGCCTCAAACGTCGCGCCGGGATAGCCCTGGACCACTTGACGGAATGTTTCTGCAAAGTCGACAGGCAACCCGCGCGAGGGGTTATAGGCAAGCGCGTAGCGCAGTAGGTGACCGTCATGGGCGTTGCCATAGGTGATGCTTAACTGACGCAGGTTCGCGTCGGCATCTTCCAGCAGTGAGTTGATGCCGTTGACATGGAACATTTCAAAAGCCCCGCACAGATCGTGTTTCGCAGCCACCGGGTCAATCGTTTCGGCATGCGCCCATGCTGGCAGTGTCAGGCAAAGCAAAAGCAAAAGTTTGCGCAACATGATTAGTAACCCCCCTTGGATTGTTTTATTTCAATTCGGAAGCGCAGCGGGATCGAAGCCACAGATTTGCGGCGTCGACGCTTGATTCAATGGATAGACGGTGTGCCCCGCCTTGTATTCAAAATCGCGCCCGCGCTTAAATCGTTCGGGCGTGTTCATCACCTTGTAGGCAACTTTTTGCAGCGCTTGCGTGTCTTTTAGCGCTTGATCACCTGCCAAGATGTAGCAGGATCCGGCGTTCAACATGGGCTGCGCAAGTGCTTGCGCCTCTTCTCGACTAACCGAATCGCCAGCAATGACCGCGGCCTGCCGCGCCTTGGCGATGTTGGTCAGCGCACGAATTGCGCGTTCGGAATGACCCCAATTTTCTGCGATGTACCTTTGAACGTCATCGCGCACACCGTCACCATCAGCGTCGATGCCCGCAATTGTTTTCATTCCTTCGGGGCCAGGATCGGGCGGGAGCTTTGCCAAGTGCTGCGGGATGCAATCCGTGGGCGCCGCGATGTTCGGGTTTATGGGTGAAGCGCAAATGGGCTTTGCCGTCTTACCTGCGGCGCTTGTACTGCTTGATCCTTCTTGGCTCGAAGTAGTCTCTGGTGCCGGCGCTTCATCAAGCGGTGCGCTGGCGAGGATCCAAATTACGACTACTGCGGCGAGTGCAAGCCCAGCAATCAATAAATGGCGCTGCATGTTTGCAATCCCCCGGAGTGAAGCTGGCGTCCCGGTGACTCAGCTTGGAACTCTCTACGGATTCCAGCAGTCCATTCACTGCGAGTCAACGGAATCGCACGAGGGCGCGCGGAGGCGATGTGGAACAGCGGCAACTACACCCGGTAAGCACTTGTAACTAATAGGAAAGCACTCAGTTGTTCGTATGAGACACGCTGCAATGCACTATCGACCGTTTACTTAGTTTATTGCCTTTGGAAACTGCTTATCAGTGCGAAAAGTCCACGGTGGCATCGGTTCGGGATCGCACCATAAGCCGCGCTATGCATCGCGCGCTTCACGTTCGATGGGCAGGCAAGTTGCAGGCTGCGTCAGGTATTTGGTGAAGCACCACGCGAACCCATCTTTACCTGACGCCATTTCACTACCGCACCATCGCACGTAACCAGTGCGACCGTGCGGTCATACCGATCGACGCTGACTTGGTCGAATGAGAGTGGCATGCTTTGGCATAGCGCGACGAGATTGCGCAATGTTTTACGCAGAATGCGAAAACCAGCAGAGCCATTCGACCTTGTGAACAAGTGAAGCTTGCAATTCAGGCGGCGCGAAACGCACAGGCGGAGGCGAAAAAGTCAGTGGCGCGCACACGCACCGTGACCCGCGGCAACTATGTCGAGACCACGAGTTTCAATGCCTATGGTCGCGAGGGCAGCGTTAATCACCGCGATACAAGCAGCGATACGGTAATCGGACGAAAACGAATATTGCGAAAGTTATCCGATGAGCCGAACTGAGGAGGCTATCGATTGGACGCTACCACATGAGAGGGTGCCGAGCGAGAGCAGCTACGTCGCTGGGCGTCGCAGAGATCTTGTGCGCGCGGGAAGAAATGCACGACCTCGCTGAGGGACTGGCCGCTGCGAGATCGATCAGCGCCTGAATCCTCAGCTACATCACGATCCTGATTGCCGGCAAAGCAGACTAGACCACACACGCTCGGCAAAGGCGCCCGTGACCGGCGGTTCTCGAGCCAGAGGTCACGCACGGCGCAGCGCACGTGACCGTCTTCCCAAGTGCGAAAGTTCCGATTGACGCAAGGGCGACAACTCCAATGACGCGTAGCCCCGACGCACAACGCGCCCGCTTCAACTCTTGTTCGCTTTCTCGAACCGCTCCAGCTGTTCGTTACCGCGCTTGACGGCGGTATCAAGCGCTTCCTTCGCGCTCTTTTTCCCCGCCCACACCTGTTCCATCTCCTCGTCAATGATCGTTCGAACCTGGACGAAGTTGCCGAGGCGGATGCCGCGCGACTTCTCCGTAGTCTTGCGAATCATTTGCGTTACGGCGACGTCGGTGCCGGGGTTCTGCTTGTAAAAGCCCGCCTTGTCGGTCATCGTGTAGGCCGCGGTCGTGATGGGTAGGTAACCGGTGCGCATGTGGCTCGCTGATTGCACCTCCGGCTTCGACAGGTAATCGAGGAAGGCGGCAACGCCTTTGTACTCGGCAGGTTTCTTCCCCGACATCACCCACAGGCTTGCACCGCCAATGACGGTGTTCTGCGGGGCCCCCTCGACCTCGGGGTAGTACGGCAACGTAGAGATTCCGGACGCGAATTTCGCGTTTTTCTTGATGTTTCCATAGAGCCCCGACGAGCCCGTCATCATCGCGCATTCGCCAGAGACGAATACCGAATCAGCCGTGTTGCCCCGGCCTTTGTAGACGAACAAGCCTTGCTTCGACATGTTGGCAAGATTCTCGATATGGCGCACGTGCAGCGGCGTGTTGAAAGTGAGCCGCGTTCCCATTCCACCAAAGCCGTTGCGCAATGTCGCGAATTCGGTGTTGTGCCACGCCGAGAAACTTTCCAACTGGGTCCAGCTGACCCAGGTTGTCGTGTACGGGCAACGGTGTCCGGAGGCCTTTAGCTTCGCCGCCGCAAGCACGACTTCAGGCCATGTCTTCGGTGGTTTCTCCGGATCGAGGCCGGCTGCTTTGAATGCATCCTTGTTGTAATGGAACACGGTTGTCGAGCTGTTAAATGGCATGCTCAGCATCTGTCCGTTCGGCGCGGTGTAATAGCCCGCGACCGCCGGCACATACACGGAGGGATCAAATTTATAGCCGGCTTCTTTCATCAAGTCATGCACCGGCTTGATCGCGCCCTTGGACGCCATCATCGTCGCTGTGCCGACTTCGAAAACCTGCAAAATGTGCGGCGCGTTGCCCGCCCTGTAGGCGGCGATGGCTGCGGTCATCGATTCGTCGTAGCTGCCCTTGAAGACTGGTACGACCTTGTATTCCTTCTGACTCTCATTGAATCCTTTGGCCTGGTCGTTGACCCATTCCCCGAGTGAGCCTCCCATTGCATGCCACCATTGAATTTCGGTCTGAGCCAGCGCGGGAGTGATGTGGCCGAGCGCAAGGCTCGACGCCAGCGTGGCGTAAATCATCGATCTGCGAAGCATTGCGTCTCCTGGGTCGTTGTAGTTAATTATGCAGTTCAAACATAACGCGGTTATTACGATAACCTCGCGCCGCATATTGGGCAAAGGGACTTTCCCTGTGCACTTCCAGTTGCCACCTTTTTTCGCATGAGCTCGATAGCGGCACGCCTGCCGCTGTATGCGAGCCTGACGCGCTTCGATAAGCCGATCGGCACGCTGCTGCTGCTCTGGCCAACTTTGACCGCGCTATGGATCGCAGCCGACGGTGTTCCGGTGGCGGTTCTACTTGGCGTGTTCGCTGCAGGGACGTTTTTGATGCGGTCGGCTGGATGCGCGGTTAACGACGCTGCGGACGCGCGCTACGACGCGCATGTCGAGCGCACCGCTGACCGAGTTGTGGCGCGTGGACTGGTCAGTCGCCGCGAGGCGCTCGCGGTCGCAATCGTGCTGGCGCTTGGTGCCGCTCTATTGCTTCCATTGCTGAATGCGGCGGCGCTGAAACTGGCGTTTGTCGCCGTCGCGATCGCAGCGACCTATCCGTTTGCCAAACGGGTCGTTTCAGTTCCGCAGCTCTACCTGGCCGTGGCATTCTCGTTCGGTATTCCCATGGCATTCGCCGCCGTGCTCGGTAGCGTTCCCACGGTCGGCTGGCTGCTGTTTATCGCCAATGCGTTCTGGGTCGTTGCTTACGACACCGAGTACGCGATGGTTGACCGCGACGATGACCTTGGGTTGGGTATCCGCTCTTCAGCGATTTTTTTTGGACGCTTCGACGTTGTAGCAGTGATGATTTGTTACGGCGCGTTCCTGTTGCTTCTACTGATCATCGGAAGCTTGATCAACGCTCGCGGGCCGTTTTACGCCGGTTGTACGTCAGCCGCCGGGCTGGCGGTCTATCACTTCTTTCTGATTCGCGGCCGCTCGCGCGACGGCTGCTTGAAAGCGTTTCGCCACAACAACTGGATTGGCCTTGTGGTGTTTGCAGGCACCGCGCTCGACTACGCGGTGAGGTAGCGACTAACCGCCAAGGTCGCGTGCACGAAGGGCGGCTGCGTGCAAGGCGCGGCGTACGGCTTCGCTTACTTTGTCGCGGTCCAGGCTGGCCAGTGCTGCGGCAGTGGTTCCGCCTTTAGAAGTGACTTGTTCGCGCAACGTACTGATCGGATGAGGCGAAAGGGCGGCGAGTTGCGCGGCACCGATGAAGGTTTGCAACGTGAGCATGCGCGCCTGCGCTTCGTCGAAACCCAGTTCGCGCGCCGCGGCCTGCATCGCTTCGATGAAATAAAAGACGTAGGCCGGACCGCTGCCTGAAACAGCGGTCACCGAATCGAGCATCGCTTCGTCTTCGAGCCAGATCACGCTGCCGACGGCGCTCAATATCGTGTCAGCCGCCAACTTCTGTTCCGCACTGACTTCGTCCATGGCAACGGCCGCGCTGATGCCGGCGCGGATCACGGCAGGCATGTTAGGCATTGCGCGTACGACGCGGCGCGTCCCGAGCCAGCCTGCGATTGCTTGCGCGCGGATGCCGGCGGCGATCGAAAGCACCAGCGGTTGTGCGAGGTAACTTTGGATTGCCAGCGACGCTTCGTGCATCTGCTGCGGCTTTACCGCCATTACCACAACGTCGCACGAATTCAACCATGGGCCTGCCTGCGCATACACGCTGACTTGATTTTGACGCACCAGTTCGGCGCCGCGATCCGGGTTGATTTCCAACACTGTGATGTCGGCTGCGGCGAACCCTGCCTCGAGGACGCCGCCGATGATTGCGCCTGCCATGTTGCCGCCCCCGACAAACGCAACTTTCATTGGCGGGCACCGCGCGCGCCAAAAATGCCGGTGCCAACGCGGACCATTGTCGAACCTTCAGCCACCGCGGCCTCGAGGTCCGATGACATCCCGATCGACAATGTGTCAAAAGCGGACATAGGGTTGGCATCTAACGGTGAGCGACCGCCCGGTTCGTCGCGCAGTTGATTGCGCAGCTGATTAAACAATTGCTTCATTTTCCTGAAAGCAGCGCGTTGTTCGGCAACGCTGTCAGTCGCAGCAGGGACCGCCATCAGACCCCGCAAACGCAGGCGAGGCAGAGCCACTACAGATCGCGCGAGACTGAGCAGTTCGTCGGGCGCAGTCCCGCCCTTGCTCGCTTCGCCGCTGATGTTGACCTGCAGCAGAAGATTCAACGCCGGCAAGTTCAGCGGCCGCTGCTCTGCAAGGCGCTCGGCGACTTTAAGGCGATCGACCGACTGCACCCACTCGAACCGCTCGGCGAGTAGGCGTGTCTTGTTGCTCTGGATCGGGCCAATAAAGTGCCACTCGACGATAAGCTCAGGCGCAAGATTGGCAACCGCTTCCATCTTCGCAATCGCCTCCTGAGCGTAGTTTTCGCCAAAGCTCCGCTGGCCGGCGCGCGCCGCTGCCAAAACGGCCTCTGCCGGAAACGCTTTGCTCACCGCCAGTAGCCGCACAGATGATGAATCTCGGCCAGCGGCTCGCGCAGCCTTGGTAATGCGCTCGTGTACCCCCTGCAAATTGGCTTGCAAGTGGGGAGGCAAATTCGGCAAACTGAGCATCGTCGTGAGCAAACAGATGTAGAGGCTTGTCTTTTCAAGCTATTTCTAGCTTTTTTACGGGAACACCGGAGCCATGGCGCGCGCTACGCTTCGCTCCCCAATTCGTTTTAAATGCGGCGCGTGCCGCGTTTAGCGCAAAGTAACCGTCAAGGCACCGCAGCCCGCCATGGATATTTCAGAACTGCTCGCATTTTCCGTCAAAAACAAGGCATCGGACCTGCATTTGTCGGCGGGGCTGCCGCCCATGATCAGAGTGCATGGCGACGTGCGCCGCATCAACCTGCCGCCGCTCGAGCACAAAGATGTGCACGGCATGATCTACGACATCATGAGCGACTCGCAGCGCAAGCAGTATGACGAGAATCTGGAGACCGACTTTTCGTTCGACCTGCCAGGCCTCGCGCGCTTTCGTGTCAACGCCTTCAACCAGGATCGCGGTGCCGCTGCGGTGCTGCGAACCATTCCATCACGCGTGCTGTCGCTCGAGGAGCTGCAGGCGCCGCGCCAGTTCGCCGAGTTCTCGGGACGCCCGCGCGGCCTGGTGCTGGTGACCGGTCCGACGGGATCGGGCAAGTCGACCACGCTGGCGGCGATGGTCGATCATGTGAACAACAATCTGTACGGGCACATCCTGACGATCGAAGATCCGATCGAGTTCGTGCACGAGTCGCGCAAGTCGGTGATCAACCAGCGCGAGGTCGGGCCGCACACCTTGTCGTTTTCGAACGCTCTGCGCTCGGCGCTGCGCGAAGACCCGGACGTGGTCCTGGTCGGCGAGCTGCGCGACCTCGAAACGATTCGCCTTGCGTTGACCGCGGCCGAAACGGGCCACCTGGTATTCGGCACGCTGCACACGTCGTCTGCCGCCAAGACCATCGACCGCGTGGTCGACGTGTTTCCGGCGGCGGAAAAAGAGATGGTGCGCGCGATGTTGTCGGAATCGATCGTCGCCGTGATTTCGCAGACGTTGCTGAAGCTGAAGGACGGCAGCGGCAGGGTCGCAGCGCACGAGATCATGGTCGGCACACCGGCCATCCGCAACCTGATCCGCGAAAACAAGATCGCACAGATGTATTCGATGATTCAAACCGGCAGTCAGTTTGGGATGCAGACGCTCGACCACTGCATGACCGAACTGGTTCGGCGCAACGTGATTACCGTCGCTGAGGCGCGGCAATACGCGAAGACGCCGGAATCCTTCGCTGGCTAACCGAGGACGCACGAGAAATGGAACGCGATCAGGCAACCCGGTTCGTCCACGATCTGCTCAGGCTGCTGTTGAGCAAAAAAGGCTCGGACTTGTTTTTAACCGCAGAATTTCCACCCGCATTCAAGATTGACGGCCGGGTCTTGCCGGTTTCCAATCAGCCTCTGACCGGACAGCACACAGGGGAACTGGTGCGCGCGATCATGAACGATCGGCAGGCGGCAGAGTTCGAGAAAACCAAGGAATGCCAGTTCGCGATTAACCCGACCAGCATCGGGCGTTTTCGTGTCTCGTCGTTCGTGCAGCAAGGCAAGGTCGGCATCGTCTTCCGTGTCATTGCAGACCACATTCCAACGACTGAAGAGTTAAATTTGCCGCCGATGCTCAACGACCTTGCGATGGCCAAGCGCGGCATCATTTTGGTGGTCGGTGCGACGGGCTCGGGTAAGTCGACCACGCTGGCAGCGATGACCGGGTATCGCAACGAAAACAGCAACGGCCACATCATCACGATCGAAGATCCGATCGAGTATGTGCACCCGCATAAGAATTGCATCATCACGCAGCGCGAAGTCGGCGTTGACTGCGAAAGCTGGAGCGTGGCGCTGAAAAACACCTTGCGCCAGGCGCCCGACGTGATCCTGATTGGTGAGATTCGCGATCGCGAGGCGATGGACCACGCGATCGCATTTGCAGAGACGGGCCACCTGGTGATGTGCACGTTGCACGCGAACTCGACCAACCAGGCGCTTGACCGGATCATCAACTTCTTTCCGGAAGAACGGCGTCAACAGTTGTTGATGGATTTGTCGCTGAACCTACGTGCGTCGGTCGCGCAGCGCCTGATTCCATTTAAGGATCGCAAGGGCCGCATTCCAGCGGTCGAACTGATGCTCAACTCACCGCTGATCGCCGATTTGATCTTCAAGCAGGAAGTCCACGAGATCAAGGAAGTGATGAAGCGCTCGCGCGAGCAGGGGATGCAGACTTTCGATCAGTGCCTGTATGACCTGCACGAGACCGAGCAGATTTCTTATGAGGATGCGCTACGCAACGCGGATTCGGTCAACGACGTGCGTCTGCAGATCAAGCTGAACAGCAAGCTATACGGCGGAGTTGCCGGCATCCATAAAGGGATCGAACACCTCGGACTTACCGGATAAGCGCAATCGGTGCCGCCCTAGCGCCGGCACCCACTCTCCGGCGTTGCTAGCTCGGCATCGAGATATCGCGCAGCGTCTCGTCGACGTCGGCCTCTTCCTCGAGCGCGATATCTCCCAGTGCGACGATCCCGACCAGGTTACGGTCGTCGTCGACCACCGGGATGCGCCGAATCTGCGCATCTGCCATTTGCTGCAGCACTTCGTCGATGGAGTCGGTGTCGGTACACCAGATGACATCGTCGGTCATTATTTCGGTGACGGGCGTTTCGCCACCCTTGCCTTCGGCGACTGCACGGATCGTGATGTCGCGGTCGGTAATCATGCCAATCAATCGACGGCCATCGCACACCGGCAGCGAGCCAACATCCAGATCGGCCATCGCACGTGCAGCATCCCGCAACGTTTCATCGGGGCGCAGGACTTCCACGTCCTGGGTCATCACTTCGGCAATTGTCTTCATAATTTTCCTTGAAATCGGTAATTAGGCGCCACCAATGCCTTCGTTGATCTTGCCGCTTCCTTCGCAGTCTGCGCACGTGTGGCCGTCTACGCGACCGCTGCCGCCGCACATGCGGCACACGTTTTCACCGGTGCCAGGAGTGCCGGGCGGAGCTTCGTCACCGGGCGACATTTCGGGCGGAAGCCGCGGCGACCCGAACACCATCGTCAATTCATTTGTGGTCATTTCATCCGGGGCAGCAATAAACGTTCCAAGGCTAGCGTTTTACACTGAACGAATTACAGCGGGTGAAGAGCGGGTAATGACGTCGGTTTACGACTTTTCGGCGCAAACAATCGATGGGAAGACCCGGACGCTGGGCGAATACAAGGGCAAGGTCCTGTTGGTCGTCAACACTGCGAGCCAGTGTGGTTTTACGCCGCAGTACAAGGGGCTTGAAGCGCTGCACCGAAAATACGCCGATCAAGGCTTCGCGGTTCTTGGATTTCCCAGCAATCAGTTCGGTCAGCAGGAGCCGGGGGCCGACACTGAAATTGCTGAATTCTGCGAGAGGAGTTTTGGTGTGACGTTTCCGATGTTCTCCAAGATCGACGTCAACGGTGCCAAGGCGCATCCGCTTTACAAATATCTAACGTCTGAGAAGAAGGGCTTGCTGGGGTCGGAAGCGATCAAGTGGAACTTTACGAAGTTTCTGATCGGCAAGAACGGCGCCGTGGTGCAGCGTTATGCACCGTCTACCAAGCCCGAGAATATTGCGGCGGACGTAGTGCGTGAGTTAGCGGCTTGAGGCGTTACTCTGAACTCTTGGCCCGAGGTCGGTAACCGCCCGCAACCAGCGCAAAGCGGAAGAAGCGACACTCGAGAGGTCCGTTGAACAGCAGCGTCTTGCGAGTTTCCTGTAGCCGCATTTGTTTCGGCAATTCGCGATCTGACGTCAGAAACCACGCTTCCCAGCCGGCAAATTGCTGCTTGAGTCGATCGCCGACATTGCGCATCATGTCTGGCACCGACGCCGAGCGCGGCGCGCTTTGTTCGCCGTACGGCGGATTTGAAACGACGGTTCCGCTCGTGGCGACCGGTGTTGCAAGGCGAGCGTCGACCGCGGTGAAGCGCAGCCGTCCATCGTCGAGCCAAGACTGCAGCCCAGCGAGCTTTGCATTAGCGACGGCCTGCTCAACGACCCGAGTCGAGATATCCGAACCGCTCAACGTTGCTGCAACAGCGTCATCGATGCCCGCGCGTGCTGCGTCCTTCAGTTTTCGCCACGCGTGCGAATCGAAGCCCTTGAGTTGCTCGAACGAAAAGTGACGGTTCAGTCCCGGCGGTCTGCGCGCCGCAATCGACGCAGCTTCGATCACGATCGTGCCGCTGCCGCAAAACAGATCTGCAAGCGGTGTCTCCGGCGTCCATGCCGACAATGCGAGCAAACCCGCGGCGAGGTTTTCCTTCAACGGGGCCTCGCCCTTGTCCGCGCGCCAGCCGCGTTTGAACAATGCTTCGCCGGAAAAATCGATGTACAACGTGACGGTCGAGCTATCGAGGTAGGCAAATACACGAATGTCGGGATTGGAACGATCGATCGAAGGACGTGCGCCGGTCAGCTCGCGCAGTCGATCGACGATGCCGTCCTTGATGCGCAGCATCGCGAACTCCAGGCTGTGCAATGGCGATCGCGACGCGGTGACATCGACTCGCAGCGTTTGCTGCGGCGACATGATGTCTTGCCACCTCACTTCCTGAGTGGCGTCGTACAAATGTTGGTCAGTCAGGTAGCCGCGCCGGCCGACCTGCCACAAAATGCGACTCGCGATTCGCGAATGCAGATTCGCGGCGTACGCAATTGCAAGTGGACCCGCAAAACCCACCCCGCCGGCTTCAGGACGCACCGTTGACGCACCGAGCCGCTTGAGCTCGTCGCCCAGTACGGCCTCGAGACCGCGAGGGCAAATTGCGAAGAAGGACTGGGTCACGCTGCGTGGTTACGCAGCCAGAGCGCGGTCGAGAAAGTCGAGCCGGTCCTGGCCCCAGAAAAGCTCGTCGCGATAGATGTAAGTCGGTGCGCCGAATATATTGCGCGCAATGGCCTCCTGCGAGTGCTGCACATAGCGGGCGGCGACCTCTGCTGACTTCGCGTACTCGATCAGTTCGGCCGATCCAAGCCGTCGCGCGGCCAATATTTCAGCTAACACCTCAGGCTCGGAAACATTTCGCTCTTCAGCCCATACCGCGCGCGCGCAATCGCCGGCGATGTCCAGCGCGGCGGACACACCGTGATGTTCGAGCACGGCAAGGATCAACGTGGCCGCTGGTTCAGCCGGCACGGGAAAATGCTTGGGCTCCAGCGTAAGCGGTAGGCCTAGGAGATCGCGCCAGCGTTTGAGCTCCATCATTCGATAGGCACGCCGCTGTGCCGGGCGATCCTTTAGCGCCAACCCGCCAGAAACTGGAAACACCTTGCCAAGGTCCATCACGTGCAGATTGATCTTTGCCTGGTGCCTTGCGCAGATTTCGCGGAGTCGCGCATGTCCCAGATAAGTAAACGGGGACACCGGCGTCATGAAGTATTCGACAGTTTTATCCATGGATTCCTAAAACGGCTTCACCACGACAAGGATGACAATCGCTGTCAGCAGCAACACCGGAATTTCGTTGAACCAGCGAAACCAGACGTGCGAGCGGGTGGCCTCGGCACGCAAAAACTTGCCGTAAAGCACCGCGCACCATGCGTGATAGCCGATCAGCACGAGCACCAAAGCGAGCTTCGCGTTCATCCAGCCGGCGCCGATGCCGACGCCGTAACTCAACAGCCACATCCCAAAGGCAAGGGCGAGCACCGCCAGTCCAGACATGAAGCGCAGCAGCTTGCGCGCCATCAGCAGCAGTCGTGTGCGCGTCGCAGCCTCTTCCGCGCTGGCGAGATTGACGTAAATCCGCGGCAGATAAAAGAGTCCCGCAAACCAGCTGGTCACGAAAACAATGTGCGCCGCCTTGATCCACAGAAATGCACTTCCCATCAATCTGCTCAGCTTGTACGCACTTCGCCGTGGCCGAATACGACGTACTTCAGCGACGTCAATCCCTCGAGTCCAACGGGTCCGCGCGCATGCAGTTTGTCATTTGAGATACCAATCTCCGCGCCGAGTCCGTACTCATAGCCGTCGGCAAATCGTGTCGATGCGTTGACGATCACCGATGCGGAATCGACTTCGCGCACAAAGCGCATCGCAACCGAATAGTCCTCGGTCACGATCGCATCGGTGTGCTTGCTGCCGTACGTGTTGATGTGTGCAATCGCCTCATCGGCGCTATGAACGAGGGAAATCGACAGGATCGGCGCGAGGTACTCGGTGCCCCAGTCCGCTTCGGTCGCTTCGATAACGCCCGGAACGCCTGCGGCTTTGAGAATCTTGCAGGATTCTGCGCATCCGCGCAGTTCGACATTCTTCGACCGATAAATGCGACCTAGTGTCGGCAAGACGCGCGGCGCAATGCTTTGGTCAACCAGCAAGGTCTCCATGGTGTTGCAGGTTCCGTAGCGCTGTGTCTTTGCGTTATCCGCGATCGCAACCGCCTTCGCGACATCGGCAGCGCCGTCGATATACACGTGGCAGATACCGTCGAGATGTTTAAGCATCGGGATGCGCGACTCGCGCATCAGCCGTTCGATCAATCCGCGTCCACCGCGCGGCACCAGCAGGTCGATGTAATCGGTCAGCTGCGCCAGCGCGCCGACCGCCGCGCGATCAGTGGTGTTTACCAGTTGCACCGCGTCGATTGGCAAGGCGGCATCCGTTCCGTCGCCGACCAGCGCCGTGCGCACGAGCCCGGCCAGCAGTCGATTGCTTTCAATCGCCTCCGATCCGCCCCGCAGAATCGCCGCGTTGCCGCTCTTGATGCATAACGCCGCGGCATCGATCGTCACATTGGGGCGGCTCTCGTAAATGATGGCAACTACACCGAGCGGAACACGCATGCGGCCCACTTGCAGGCCGCTGGGGCGTGGCTTCATTTCAATGATTTCTCCCACCGGGTCGGGAAGGCGCATGACCTGCTCAACGCCGAGGGCCATCTGCTCGATGCCTTCGTCATCCAACGTCAGCCGATCCAGAAGCGCTGCCGACACAGAGCTGGCTTGGGCACGCTGCAGATCGCGGGTATTCGCTGCTTTGATCTGATCGCGCTGCGCGCGAATCTGGTGTGCGAGCCGCTGCAGCGCCTCATCCTTCACACGACTGCCTGCAGCCGCCATTGCTGCGGACGTCCGGCGTGCGCTTCGCCCGAGGCTTACGACGTGTTCGATAACGTTGCTTTCGAATGACGTTTGCGCTGAGGTAGCCGATCGTGCCGCACTGGAGCTCATCAAGAATCCGCTTTCACCAGCGCGATGCTCAACGCAAGCTCCATCAGCTCGAGCCAGGCATCGCTATCGGCACGTGGTGCGCGCAACCCCTTGGCAATCCGATCAATGTCTGCTGCGCGCATCCACGCGCTCTCGAGCGCGTCAAGCGACAGACGCGCGAGCGCGCGTTCAACCAGCTTCTCGCGCGGTCCCCACAAGCGGTTCTCGCGCGCAGCCGTGGAAAAGGGGCGGCCCGCTTCAACGTGCGCCTTGACGCGCATCAGCATGCGCAGTTCCTCAGTGATCACCCACAACACCAGCGGGATGGCTTCGCCTTCCGCTTCAAGCCCGGCCATCGTCTTGCGAACG
>JACCYC010000361.1 GCA_013696665.1 Burkholderiaceae bacterium
TATTATTCGTCGCCCTCGGGGTGTAGCGCAGCCTGGTAGCGCGCCTGCTTTGGGAGCAGGATGTCGGGAGTTCGAATCCCCCCACCCCGACCAGCGATTTTGCTCGCAGTAGTCTGCCGGCACAGGATCTGCCCGTAGCTCAGCTGGATAGAGCACCAGCCTTCTAAGCTGGGGGCCACAGGTTCGAGTCCTGTCGGGCAGGCCAAAGTTTTATGGTGGCTGTAGCTCAACGGTAGAGTCCAGGCTTGTGAAGCCTGTTGTTGCGGGTTCGAATCCCGTCAGCCACCCCAACCCCTCAATGGCTCACGCGTTGCTATCGCGGCGGGTCTTTGATCGGCGGCTCATGCCCGGGATCTTCAACCGGGGGTTCGTCAGGCGATGGGTCGTCGACAGGCCTGGGCTTGGGCTCGTTAGCGGGCGGCGTTTCGGCGGGTGGGATTTCCGGCTCCTCGACCGGTGCGTCTTCGTCGGGATCGTCCTCCGGTGGGTCCTTGACCGGCGGATCGCCCCTGGGTGTATCGATACGGGGTGGCACCACCGGCAGATCCGGCCCGACGGGAACAGGCAGTACCAAGGACTAACCTCGCAAATCCAGTTAACCGTTGGCCCGTCGGCGACGCATTTCGTAAGCCGGCACTCGCATCATCTGGCGATACTTGGTCACCGTTCGTCGCGCGACTTGCAATCCTTGACGCGCGAGCAGCCGCGCGATGTGTGCGTCGGACAACGGTTCCTGAGGACTTTCTTCCTGGATCATGTCCTTGATGGCGCCGCGAATTGCGGTAGCCGAGCAAGTCCCACCACTTGTTGTTGCCAACGCACGTGAGAAAAAATACTTGAGCTCGAATACACCCAACTGCGTCGCCATGTACTTGTTGTTAGTAACACGAGACACAGTCGACTCGTGCAGACCGAGTTCGTCGGCGATCTCGCGTAGCCCAAGCGGCTTCATCGCCAACTCACCGAAATCGAGGAAGTGGCGCTGCCGCTGCACAATGGCATGCGCCACGCGCAGGATCGTTGCGAACCGTTGCTCGACGTTGCGTACGGTCCACCGTGCTTCCTGCAGTTGCGCCGCCAGATCAGAATGCCGCGCGTCGCGGTGACTCTGGAATAAGTCCGCATACATTCGGTTCAACCGCACTTTCGGTACGACTGCCGGGTTTAGCACCACGGTCCACTCCCCGCGCACCTTGCGAACAACCACATCAGGAGTAACAAAACGTGTATTGGCCGCGCCAAACCTCCAACCTGGACGCGGTTGAAGGCGGCGAATGCATTCTGCGGCCTGCGAGACGGTGTGTTCAGGCAGGCCAAGAGATCGCGCAAGCCCCGTCAGATCGCGCATCGCAAGCCGATCGAGATGCTCAACGACAATTTCCTGAGCGAGCCGATGAATAGAAGCCTTCTCAGGATCGTTGTCATCGCGTAGCTGAAGGAGCAGGCACTCGCGGAGATCACGAGCCCCAACACCAGCAGGCTCGAGCGACTGCACAAGCTTCAGTGCGATCGCCATCTCGTCATCGTCGGGAGTTGGGGTGAGCCCCGAAAGATCCTTCAACTCCTCCAACGTCATACGCAAGAAGCCATCGTCGTCGAGACCGTCGATGATCGTGGCCATCAGCGTTCGGTCGCGGGCTGACGAGGTCAGCCACTTTGACTGCGCCAGCAGGTGATCACGGAGGGACTGGGCGGCTGGCGTGACGTCGGAAAAATCGAAGTCACTGTCCGAGCCATTGTTGCGGCGTGTTGCACCGTACTGCGACCAACTCTCGCCTTCCCAGGAATTGTCTGAGGGCGCCTCTGCCGAACCTTCGGCGCTCGCGGGGGCGGGGGGTGTGTCGTTCACGGGTGTCGCGGTGTTATCACCCTCGACTGTCGGAGTTCCGGACTCAGCTTCATCGGGCTCCAGAAAGGGATTGTTACCCATCGCCTGGTTCACCTCTTGCGCGAAATCAAGCGACGACAACTGGAGCAGTCGAACCGCTTGCTGCAAGCGAGGCGTCAGTGTTTGGTGCTGGCGCTGCTCGTGGCGAATAACCGGTGCGTTCATCCCTTACTGAACAAAGCAAGTCGCGTGCCGCACTATTTCACAGTTGGACAGCTTCATCCGGACACAGAACGGTTTATTAACCTTGTACTGATTCCGTCGACGTCACACTGACCACACCCGAACGCGAGACCACCTGTAGGTGACGAGCCGCCGGCGGTTTGGCAGCGGCCGATAACGAATCAGACGATGCTTTCTGCGTTGCGCGGTGTAAGACTGCAAGGAACCCGGCACGCAGTTGCTGATCCTTCAGCGCGTATGCCACCGTGGCTTCCAGAAACCCCAGCTTGCTGCCGCAGTCATACCGACGACCACTGTATCGGCAGGCGAACACAGGTTCGGTTTGCGGCAGCATTGCGATCCCATCGGTCAACTGGACTTCGTTACCCGCGCCCGGCGCGAGCGCTCCAAGGCAGTCAATAATGTGCGGCGAGAACACGTAGCGTCCAACGACCGCCATCGTCGAGGGGGCATTCTCCGGCCTCGGTTTCTCGATGATTCCACTCAGTCGGAGTGAACCGTCGGCCGACGGTTTCACAATCTCGTACTTGGGAGTTTCTTCGCGCGCGACATTCTGCACAGCGATCTGCGAGTGACCGGCAACGCCAAACGCGTCAATCAATTGCTTCAGAGCGCCCGGCGTCGCGTCAATCAGGTCGTCGGGCAACACAACGGCGAAGGGCTCGTCACCGACAAGGTGGCGCGCTGACCACACCGCGTGACCGAGACCGAGTGGCGCGCTTTGCCTCGCATAGCTGAACCGGACGTGACTCGGTACAAGGCGACGCAGCTCCGACAATGGGCCGTACTTTCCATTCCGCTCGAGCTCATGTTCGAGCTCGAGGGCACGATCAAAGTGGTCTTCAATCGCGCGCTTGCTGCGATGAGTAACGAAAATTATCTCTTCAATCCCGGCATCAACCGCCTCATCAACCGCGTACTGAATTAGCGGGCGATCGACAATTGGCAACATTTCTTTCGGCACGGCTTTAGTTGCGGGCAAGAAACGCGTACCCAAACCCGCTACTGGGAAAATCGCCCGACGCACTTGCGGTGCCATGGGCCGCATTCCGCCGGTTCGAAACTGTGCAAGCGCCTTCATTTTTTCCCTGCGCGAGATGGTTTGACTGTCTGATCAATCACGGTTGGAGCGTGGTTTCGGCAATCCGTATCCACCTGACCACTTTGAAGGTCAGCGTGTGCCTGCTTGATCACGTCCCGGGGTGGGCTGGAATGCTGATCAGCAGATTCGTCACGCTCATTCGGCTGCCGCATCGGTTGATCTGGGCGGGCGGGATGTTCGTCAGTTAGCAGCGAACGACGAGTGCCCGATGACTCCGCCGCGGGGGGTGACTTTTTACCGGGCCTTGGCGGCCAGCGCAGACGATCGCCTTGCAGTGGCATGCATTCCTCACTCTTAAAGGGTTAAAAGTGGAAAGCACTTTGCGTGCCGGACGGCCACGTCAGCAGCTTCTCTATTTGTGAACCGAAGCGCCGGATATTGCTGTGCGGTACGGTGTTTGCTTGAGTGCCCGTGCGCGTATTAAGACAGCGCCGGCTTGACAAGAGAAGCCACTTGAGAGCTAAGAACGCAAGAAAAACGAAAGAAGCGAACTTCATGCAAACACTGATCGTCTTTTCGCACCTGCGCTGGGACTTTGTCTATCAGCGTCCCCAACATCTGTTGTCACGGCTCGCACAACACTATCGTGTCCTGTTTTTTGAGGAACCCGTGCGCGGCAAATTGACTCCGTTTTTGGAACGCTTTGCGCCGTCTTCCAATGTAGAAGTATTGCGGCCACATACCACCGTCAATGCACCGGGATTTCATGACGACCAACTGCCTGAACTAAGGCCGTTGCTTGCCGAATACCTGAGAGATTTTGCGATCAAGGATTACCTCGTTTGGTTTTACACGCCGATGGCGCTTCCGCTGCTTGCGGAACTTTCACCACGCGCAGTGATTTACGATTGCATGGACGAACTGTCTGCATTCAAGGACGCACCTCGGCAGATGGTTCAGCGTGAAACCGCACTGATGAAGCGTGCGCAGCTGATGCTGACAGGCGGGCCAAGCCTGTACCAGGCCAAAAAAGCGTTGCACCCAAATGTGCGTTGTTTCCCAAGCGCGGTTGACGCCGATCACTACTCACCCGCTACTGCGGCGACCGAGCAAAGACATGAACGCGCGATGGAGGCCCAACGTCAACAAGCCCTCATTTCAGGGCCCCGGCTTGGGTTTTTCGGAGTCATCGATGAACGCTTTGACATCGAGCTGATCACAGCCGTTGCCGACGCGAAGCCCAGCTGGAATATTGTTCTTGTTGGTCCCGTGATAAAGATTCCAGCGGAGTCCATCCCTCAGCGCGCGAACATTCACTGGCTGGGGCAGCAGTCGTATGAGCTGCTGCCGCACCTGGTGGCGCAATGGGATGTGTGCATGCTGCCATTCGCCCTCAACGCATCCACGCGCTTCATTAGCCCTACCAAAACCCTTGAATATATGGCGGCCGAGAAGCCGATCGTCAGCACGCCCATTAACGACGTCGTCAGCCTTTATGGCGATTCAGTTGCGATTGCCGCTACGCCGAGCGAATTCGTCGCCGCTTGCGAGTGCGCGCTCGCCGAAACCGATGACGAGCGATTTAAGCGCATTGAGCGTATGCGCAAACATGTAAGGGACTTGACATGGGATCGGACAGCGCAAGCGATCCATGAGGAGATCGAGACAATCCTCCGCGGTCGTAACTTGCAGCATGAGCAGAATGAAGTGGCCGTTCAGCAGTTGGCAGCGAGCCGTGACCGGCCGCGCGTCAACGGAATAGAGAAGACAAAAGCAGAAACATCAGTTTCGACTTTGATCATTGGTGCGGGCCCTACTGGGCTTGCGGCAGCTTATCGCCTGGGTGCCGGCTCATTGTTGGTGGAGCGTGAATCGACGGTCGGTGGTTGGTGCCGCTCCGTAGTCGACAACGGCTTTACGTTCGACTATGCGGGCCACATCATGTTTTCCAATGATCAGTACGTTCTTGATCTGTATCAGAAACTTTTGGGCAGCAATGTTCATTGGCAGAACCGCGAAGCGTGGATTTTCAGCAAGAACGTTTACACACGCTACCCGTTTCAGGGCTCGCTTTACGGACTGCCGTCAAAGGTGCTCAAGGAATGCATTCTGGGAGCAATTGAAGCTCGATACGGCTCACTCAAGGAAAAGGACAACGGTGCTGGCAAAGTTGACGGTGCACGTAAGGCGGTTGCCGCCAAGGCGCCTGCGAATTTTGAAGAGTTCATCTACAAAGTGTGGGGCGCTGGCATTGCTAAGCATTTCGCAATTCCTTACAACCGAAAGCTCTGGGCCGTACCGCTCGACACGATGG
>JACCYC010000371.1 GCA_013696665.1 Burkholderiaceae bacterium
GCGCTGCTGGCGGTGATCGTGGATTTCGCTGTGGGTGCTATTTCGTACTTCGTAGTTCCGCGTGGTGTAAACCCGTTGCGGTAACAGGCGTTGCTGTTGCACACGGTTGAATAATCAAGGAGACACAAATGAAGATGACTCGGGCACTTTCGATTTTGACGACTGGCTTACTGCTGAGCATGACTTCTGCGGCGACAATGGCGCAGAACATCGTCGTCGGCGGCAAGAATTTCACGGAGCAGCAGATCATGGCGGCGATGACCGCCCAGTTGCTCAAGGCCAAGGGCTACACAGTGGATGTGAAGGCGGGTATGGGGAGCGCGGTCCTGCGTCAAGCACAGGAGAGCGGTCAGATCGACGTCTACTGGGAATACACCGGAACGTCGCTGATCACCTATAACAAGTTCACCGAAAAACTGTCGCCGGCGGATAACTACAAGAAGGTAAAAGAACTCGACGCTGCCAAGGGCCTAGTGTGGCTCAACCCGTCGAAAGCCAACAACACGTATTCGCTGGCGATGAATGCGGATGACGCCAAGAAACACGGCATCGTCACCATCAGCGACCTCGCCAACAAGGTCAAGGGCGGCACCAAGCTCAACCTGGCCAGCAACGCAGAGTTCTACGCACGGCCCGATGGTTTGAAGCCGCTCGAGACAATGTACGGCTTCGAATTCGCGCGCGACAACGTCAAGCGCATGGACACCGGTCTCGTCTACCAGGCGCTGAAAGAAAAACAGGTCGACGTCGGTCTGGTGTTCGCCACCGATGGCCGCGTACCCGCGTTCAACTTCGTCGTGCTGAAGGACGACAAGGGCTATTTCCCTGCCTATGCGATGACACCGGTGGTCAGGAAGCAGGTTCTGGATGCCAATCCAAAACTGGGCGACATTCTGAATTCGCTTTCGGCCAAGCTCGACGACGCCACGATGTCCAAGCTGAACGCGAGCGTCGATGTCGAAAAGAAAACGGTCGAAGAAGTCGCACAAGGCTTCCTGAAGAAGGAAGGGTTGATCTGATCGATTCAGCGACCTTGAACGTCGCGGTCGCACAGACTGAATCGATTCTCGGAGAACTCGAACCGAATCTGCGCAAACATCTGGAGCTAATCGACGCCGCACGCACCAGCGGCGTCGATGTCCTCCTCTTCCCCGAAATGTCGCTCACCGGTCACAGTGCCGGTCCAGACACACTGCGACTGGCGATCGATCGCAATCACCGTTTCATCGCCGAAATCGCGCGGGCCTCAGGCGAGATGTGCACGGTGTTCGGCCTCATCGAGGAAGGTGCTGGCGCGCAGTTCTACAACTCGGCCATCGCGGTGCGCCACGGCAAGGTTGCATTCGTGCATCGAAAAATAAACCTGGCCACTTACGGAAAGCTCGAAGACGGCAAGCACTTCGCGGCCGGCAGCCATATCGAAACGTTCGAGCTCGCGCCCGGATGGCGCGCCAGCGTTCTGGTCTGCGCCGACACGTGGAATCCGGCGCTCGTGCATCTGGCTGCCTTGCAGGGCGCCACACTTCTCTTGGTGCCGATCAGTTCGGCAATTGAAGCGGTAGCGGCCGAGTTCGACAACCCGCACGGCTGGGATACCAACCTTCGTTTCTACGCGCTGACGTATGGAATGCCGGTGATGATGGCCAATCGCGTCGGAGCCGAAGGCGATCTGACGTTCTGGGGCGGCTCTCGCATCCTCGATCCGTTCGGCCGCCCGCTCGCCAAGGCTGCAGGCAAAGGCGAAGAGCTGGTGCGCGCGCAGTTAGATTTCGCGAGCGTTCGCCGCGCCCGGTATCTGTTGCCGACAGTGCGTGACTCGAACCTTCCGCTCGTGCAGCGCGAGCTCGAGCGCTTGATGCAAGCTAGAGCTTTGCCTCGATCGCGATGATGGGCGCTATCGCCGCGCATAGGCCACCCGCGTCGTTTGCCGACGTTACTGCGTTCGCGCGCGGCATGGCATTCGCCGATTTGCCCACTGATGTCGTGTTGCAGGCGCAACGGTGTCTGCTCGATCTGATTGGCGTCGCCGCAGCCGGTTCGCGTACGCCCGCCGCGGCCATTGTCAACGCGTATGCATCGACTCAACTCGGCGGCGGTGATCGCTCCGCGCGCATCCTGTTCGACGGTCGCCGCGCAGGGCTCGCGGGTGCCGCGTTCGCAGGGGCGACCACGATCGACGCCTTCGATGCGCACGATGGCCACGTCTTCACGAAGGGTCATGCGGGAGTCGCCGTACTGCCGGCGCTGCTGGCGTATCTCGACGGCGGCGTCGGCCCGCGAATCGGCGGGCGCGAGTTCCTGACATGCATCGTCATTGGCTACGAGATCGCGACGCGCGCCGGCATCGCACTGCATGCGACAGTCGCTGACTATCACTGCTCGGGCGCTTGGAATGCGCTGGCGTGCGCGGCGCTCGGCGGACGCTGCCTCGAATTCGACGATCTGCGCATGCGGCACGCACTCGGAATCGCCGAGTACTTCGGACCGCGCGGCCAAATCCTGCGCGTCTGCGCCACTCCGACCATGCTCAAAGACGGCTCCGGGTGGGGCGCGCAGGTCGGCGTCAGCGCTGCGCTGCTTGCCAGCGACGGTTTCACCGGCGCGCCCGCACTCACAGTAGAAGGCGAAGACGCTCGCGCATTCTGGAGCGATCTCGGCACGCGCTGGCGGATTCGCGAGCAGTACTTCAAGGCCTACCCGGTATGCCGCTGGGCGCAGCCGGCGACCGAAGCCGCGCTTTCGTTGAAGCGTACGCATGGCTTTGGCGAGGCCGACATCGTCGCCATCAGCATCGAAAGTTTTCGTGAGGCGATCGACCTGGGCTCGCAGTGCGCGGCGCCGATGACGACCGACGAAGCACAGTACAGCCTCCCTTACGCGGTGGCAGCGGCGTTGGTGTACGGACGGATCGGTGCCGCCGAGGTTGATAGCACGGCGCTGCGCGATCCGCGGATCACGCGCCTGCTCGAAACGACGACGCTCGCCAACGACGCCGAGTTTTCGCGCCGTTTCCCGGCCGAGCGCTGGGCCCGCGTGCGCATCACGCTGCACGACGGGCGCATTTTAGTCTCGGAACCTACGCGTGCGCGAGGCAATCCGGAGAATCCGCTCGCTGATGACGAGCTGCACACCAAGTATCGCGAGCTGACGGAACCGGTGCTGGGAAAGCAGCGATCGGTGCGTATCGAAGCGCTGGTCGACTCTCTGCCCGGCGACCGTGCGATGCTGTCTGAATTGACCGACGAGTTGTTGAGTCCTTGAGTAGACGTGTTGATGCGTGATTTCCTTCTTGACGATCAAGATCGCGCCTTCCGCACTGAAGTGCGCGCTCTTATGCGGCGCGAGCTTCTGCCACGCGCCGCGGCGATTGAAGATCACGACGACTGGAACGCGATCAAAGCAGTCGTCCGCGCGCTCGGCGAGGCCGGTTATTTGAAGCTGATGTTCGCGGATCTGTACCGCGGCTCGCTAGCGAACCCGGGTCTCACTCACGCCACTGTCCTTTCGGAGGAAGCCGCGTACGTCAACTACGCGTTCGAGACGACGATCGCAACGGCCCTGAGTTGCGCCTATCCGTTGCACCGCCACGCGACAGCGCCGATCCGCGAGCGTTATCTGCCAAGCATCGTCGACGGAAAAATGGTCGGTGCGATCTGCGTCACCGAGCCGGACGCGGGCTCGGACACATCGAGGATGCAGACGAAGATCGAGTTCGACGCCGTGCGCCGCGAGTACGTGATCAGCGGTGTCAAACGCTACATCTCGAATGCCGGTGTGGCCGATGTCTATATCGTCTACGGTGTCACCGATTCGGCCGCGCGTCCCGGCAAGGGCGTTTCCGCCGTGGTCGTGCCGAGCGGCACGCGCGGCCTGTCATTCCCGCGCCGCTACACGTTCATGGGCCGCCGCGGCTGCGTCGTCGGCGAGGTGGCGTTCGAGAATTGCCGTGTGCCGGCCGATCACCTGCTCGGTGACGCTAATGGCGGCGGCCGGATCATGCTCGGCATGTTCAACTTCGAGCGCATCATTCTCGGCGGCTCCGGTCTCGGCGTAGCGCGCAGCGCGTTTGACATCGCGCAGACACATGCACAGACGCGCGAGGCGTTCGGCGAAAAACTCGGCTGCAAGCAGCTGATCTGGAGTCAGATCGCCGACATGAGCTGCCAGCTCGACGCCACCGAGCTGCTGACGTACCGCGCCGCCAAGCTGTACGACGCGGGCGTCAGCGGCAAGGACCTGATGAAGCCGGCCGCGATGGCAAAGCTCGTTGCGACGGAGACCGCGACCTTTTGCGCCGACCGCACCGTACAAATCCTGGGCGGTGACGGCATCACCAAGGAATTCGGACGCGCCGAGCAGATCTACCGTGATGCGCGTGCACTGCCGATTGTCGGCGGCACTTCGGAAATCGCGAGGTATCTGATCGCCGTCGCCGATCTTCCGTCGATCAAGCCCAATCTGTAATGGACATCGCCACTATCTTCTTGCAGTCGGTCGAGCGTTACCCAAATCACACGGCGCTGATTTTCGAGGACCAGCGATGGACCTATCGCGCATGGTACGAGCGCGTTTGCCGCTTCGCACAGGCGCTGGCTGATCTCGGCGTGCGCCCAAGCGACCGGGTCGCGTTCTATGTGACGACCTCTGAGAACTCGGTCACTACTTATTTCGCGACACAGATGCTGGGCGCGGTGGCCGTGCCGCTGAACTTTAGGCTGGCAGCCGGCGAAGTCGCCTACACGCTCTCGGATTCGGGCGCCCGCATTCTCGTCTATGGCCGGTCGGTAACCGAGAACGTGCTGAAAGTTCAGCAGAGCTTGAAGAGCGTGCACGACTACATCTCGTGCGCGTATGACGCGGCCAACGTGCCACCCGACCATCATCACTTCGACACGCTGGTCGAGCAAGCGGTCGACATTCATCCACCGCGCCCGGTGCCTTCGGGCGATCATCTGTCGGCGCTCGTCTACACGTCGGGCACTACGGGCCGGCCAAAGGGCGTGATGCACAGTCACGACAACGACATCGCGATCGCAATGAACTGCGTGATGGAGTACGGATTGCAGCCGACCGATGTCGCGTTGCATATCGCACCGCTGTATCACGTTGGCGGCATGCAGGCATTTTTCATTCCGCATCTGATGGTCGGCGGCACCAACGTCGTCGAGGGCAAATACGAGGCGCTGAAAACGCTGGAGACGATTCAAGCGCACAAGGTGACGACGCTGTTCGCGGTACCGACGCAGATGCAGGAGATGCTGTTTCATCCGCGCTTCAAGGAGTTCGATGTATCGAGCCTGCGGATGATCACGACCGGCGGCGCAGCAATCGCCGCCACGACGATGCAGAACGTGATCAACCAGTTTTGTCCCAACATCTTCAATGGCTACGGCATGACCGAGGCGAGCCTGACGTTGCTGTTGCGCCCGCAGGACGCGCTGAAGCACTTGGGCTCGGTCGGCAAGCCGACGCTGATCAGCCAATGCCGCATCGTCCGCAATGAACCCGAGCGCGACATTACGCCGGAACAGACCGTTGAGCAGGGCGAAATAGGCCAGCTGATCGTGCGTGGGCCGCAAGCGATGCAGGGCTACTGGAACAACCCAAGCGAAACCGCCAACAAGCTAAAGCGCGGCTGGGTCTACACCGGCGATCTGATGAGTCAGGATGAAGACGGCTTCTATCACTTTCACGGCCGGTCAGACGACATGATCATCTCGGGCGGCGAAAACATCTACCCGCGCGAAGTGGAAGAGATTTTGTATCGCTGTCCGGGAGTGCGTGAAGCGGCAGTAATCGGATTGCCCGATCCAAAATGGGGCGCGATTGTTACGGCCTTCGTCGTCGCGAACAATTCGACGCTGACAGCCAAGAGTCTCGATGCCTTTTGCAAGACAAGCCGCGATCTGGCGTCCTTCAAGCGGCCGCGGCGCATTGTGTTTGTCGACGAGTTGCCGATCAATCCGAGCGGTAAAGTCTTGAAGCGCGAGCTGCTCGCGCGCTACGCGCAGGAGGCGGTCGTATGAGCGCCGCAGTTGTCTTCGAGCGGGACGGCGCGATCGTCACCCTGACACTGAACAAACCGCAAGCGCGCAACCCGACCACCGATCCCGAGATCCTGCAAGGATTGAATGATGCTTTTGCCCGGATCGCAGCCGACAGCGGCGTCAGCTGCGTCATCCTGACCGGCGCTGGCAAAGCGTTTTCGGCCGGTGGCAATCTGAAGCACATGCGCGACCGCGAGGGCGGCTTCGGCGGCAACGCGGCGGACGTCTCCGACAAATATCGGCAAGGCATACAGCGCACGACGTTGGCGCTCTACAACCTCGAAGTTCCCACGATCGCCGCGGTCAATGGGCCGGCCTACGGTGCTGGCTGCGACATGACGTGCGCCTGTGACATTCGCGTGGCCGCCGAAGAAGCGGTGTTCGCCGAAAACTTCGTCAAGATCGGACTCATCTCCGGCGACGGTGGCGCGTGGTTGCTGCCGCGCGCCGTCGGACTGTCGCGCGCTTGCGAAATGACGTTCACAGGTGAGCCAATCGATGCGGCGACCGCGCTGGCTTGCGGGCTCGTATCGCGCGTCGTGCCAGGCGATGCACTGATGGACACGGCTCGGGAGTTGGCAGCACGCATCGCATCAAACCCGCCGCGCCAGCTGCGCATGGCGAAACGGCTATTGCGCGAGGGGCAGGTTACGCGCCTCGACTCACTGCTCGAGCTCGCCGCTGCGTTGCAGGGCGCGTGTCATCACACGCGCGATCACGAGGAAGCCGTGCGTGCCTTCTTCGATAGGCGGCCGCCGAAATTTACCGGTGAATGAGATTGAATGGACCTGCTTATTGCGCTCGCGGTGTTCTGTCTGGTAACTCTTTTCACACCAGGACCCAACAACTTGATGCTCGATGCCGCCCAGGGGAACAGGCGTCGCCTGAACGCCATTGTGCGTCGCATTTGTAGCCGTGATGCTTTGCCCCTTTTACGATGATCGCGATTAACTTATAGGACACGTCATGCCCGCACTACCTTCCCACGCGCAATACGTCGTTGTCGGCGCCGGTATCCACGGGCTTTCAACGTCGATGCACCTCGCGCAGAAACTGAAAGCGCAAGGCAAGTCGATCGGCGCCGGTGGTACGCGCATTGTCGTTTTGGAAAAGACTGGCATCGGCGCCGGTCCATCGGGCATTGCGTGCGGTGTCGTGCGCAACAACTACTTTCAGCCTGCGATGCGCGAGCTGATGGCGCATTCGGTGTCGGTATGGGAAACAGACCCCGAGGCATACAGCTATCACCCGGTCGGCTATATGCAGATCAGCCCGGAAGTGATGCATGCACAAGTGGGAATGATTTACGAGCAGCAGAAAGCGATCGGCTATGAATCCGTGTTCGTCGAAGGCGAAGCGGAGTCGATGCAATACATGAAGGGGTTGTTTCAGGATTGGCAAGCGAAAAACATCACATCCATACTGCACGAAAAGCGTGGCGGCTATGCGAACAACATGGCTTCGCTGCGCGGTCTCGCGAAGAAGGCCAAGGCGCTCGGCGTCGATATCCTGGAGGGCATAGAAGTTAAAGCGCTGCGATCAGGCAATGGAACGTCGGCGATCACTTCGGTCGAGACGACGGCCGGGTCGATTGCATGCGATCAAGTCATCATCGGCGCCGGCCCTTGGATAAATTCGCTATGGAACATGCTCGGCCTGCCGAAGCAGATCAGCGTCAAGGGCCGTGACGGCAAGACGCACGATGGCGTGCCGATGTGGCATTACATGGCGCTGCAGGAAGGCACGCTCGGCGTCGACCCCGATTATCAGAAGACCAACAACGGCGCGATGCCGCCGGTGATCCATGTTGATACCGACGCGCCGCTGCACTCGGATCGCGACGGCAAGCTGATCACCGACAAGCTATGGGGCATCTACTACAAACCCGACTT
>JACCYC010000003.1 GCA_013696665.1 Burkholderiaceae bacterium
TCGACTACATCGACGTCACGCGCCGCACGATCAAGCGAATCGGCTACGACAACACCGAGTTCGGCATCGACTACAAAGGCTGCGCGGTGCTGGTTGCTTACGACAAGCAAAGCAACGACATAGCCCAAGGCGTCGACCATGCTTCCGACGATTTTCTGAATCAGGGCGCCGGCGATCAGGGGCTGATGTTCGGCTACGCGTGCGACGAAACGCCTGAGCTGATGCCGGCGCCAATCTATTACGCGCATCGCCTGGTCGAGCGCCAGGCCGACCTGCGCCGCGATGGACGAATGCCCTATCTGCGGCCTGATGCAAAGAGTCAGGTGACGATGCGCTACGTTGACGGGAAGCCGCATTCGATCGATACCGTGGTGGTTTCGTCGCAGCACGCGCCGGAGATGTCCGACGGCAAGGTGATGAAGAAGGAATTTATCGACGCCGTCATCGAGCTGATCATCAAGCCTTCGCTGCCGCCCGAGTGGCTGAGCAATACGCGGTATCTAGTCAACCCGACCGGGCGTTTTGTCACCGGGGGCCCGCAGGGCGACTGCGGACTGACCGGCCGCAAAATTATTGTCGATACTTATGGCGGAGCATGCCCACACGGTGGCGGCGCATTTTCCGGCAAGGATCCATCGAAAGTCGATCGCTCGGCTGCTTACGCTGCGCGTTATGTGGCCAAGAACGTGGTTGCGGCCGGGATTGCGCGGCAGTGCCAGGTGCAGGTGGCCTATGCGATCGGTGTAGCGCAGCCGATGAACATCACGGTTTACACCGAAGGCACCGGCGTGATCCCAGACGAGCAGATCAGCAAACTGGTCGCGCAGCATTTCGATCTGCGCCCGCGAGGCATCATCCAGATGCTCGATTTGTTACGGCCAATTTATGAAAAGACCGCTGCGTATGGCCACTTTGGCCGTGACGAGCCAGAGTTCACCTGGGAACGTACCGATCGCGCTGCGTTGTTGGCCGATGCGGCGGGAATCAAGCGCAGGACAAGCGAACCCATCCCCGCCTAGAACAAACCAACGATACGGCCGTCATCATCGACGTCGATCGCGGCTGACGACGGGTTGGCTGGCAGGCCGGGCATCGTCAGGATGTCGCCGCACACGAGCACCACGAACTCGGCACCTGCAGCGAGGCGCACTTCGCGGATGTTCAGAACGTGACCGTCCGGCGCTCCGCGCACTGACGGATCGGTGGAAAACGAATACTGGGTCTTCGCAATACACACGGGATAATGGCCGTAGCCCTGCTGCTGCAGCCGCAGCAGTTCGCCGCGTACCTTGGCATCCGCGGTGATTTCGGCAGCGCCATAAATTTTCTTTGCCACCGCTTGCGCTTTTTCCCACAGCGAGGCTTCGTCCTCGTAAACGAAACGCAAATCGGCAGGTGAGGTCTCGGCAACCTTAACGACGACACGCGCCAGTTCCTCGGCGCCCCGCCCGCCTTCGGCCCAGTGCCGTGCCACCACCACCGGCGCCTCGCGATGCGCAAGCTTGCGCGTGAGCAGCGCAACTTCCGCTGCGGTATCGCTTTCGAAATGGTTGAGCGCGATCACACACGGCAGCCCATAGTGATTGCGCACGTTGTCGATGTGCCGCTGCAGATTGCCAAACCCTTTTTCGAGCCGCGCCAGGTCTTCCGCCTGCAGCGCCTTGGCGTCGGCGCCGCCGTGGTACTTGATCGCGCGCACCGTCGCGACGATCACTGCAACGGCTGGCCGCAGACCCGACTTACGGCACTTGATGTCGATAAATTTTTCCGCGCCGAGGTCAGCACCGAAGCCTGCTTCCGTCACCACATAGTCAGCCAGCTTTAACCCGGCACGCGTCGCGATGACCGAATTACAGCCGTGCGCGATGTTCGCGAACGGACCGCCGTGGATCAGCGCGGGGTTGTTCTCGAGCGTTTGCACCAAATTCGGCTTGATCGCGTCGCGCAGCAGCGCCGTCATCGCTCCCTGCGCCTTAAGTTGGCTCGCGGTGATCGGTTTCTGATCGCGCGTGTAGCCAACCACGATACGGCTGATGCGCTGTTTCAGGTCGCGCAAATCGTCGGCCAGGCACAGGATCGCCATGATCTCTGACGTGACCACGATGTCAAAGCCATCCTGCCGCGGATAACCATTGCCCGGGCCGCCCAGGCCAATCGTGATATCGCGCAGCGCCCGGTCGTTCATGTCGACCACCCGCCGCCAGGTGATTCGGCGCACATCGAAACCGAGCGAGTTGCCGTGGTGAATGTGGTTGTCGATCAGCGCAGCGAGAAGATTGTGTGCGAGCCCGATCGCGCTGAAGTCGCCGGTGAAATGAAGGTTGATGTCTTCCATCGGAACCACCTGCGCGTAACCGCCGCCCGCCGCGCCGCCCTTGATGCCAAACACGGGGCCAAGGGCGGGCTCACGCAGGCAAAAAATCATCGCGTTCTTGCCGATTCGATTCAGCGCATCGCCCAATCCCACCGTGGTCGTCGTCTTGCCCTCGCCCGGTGGCGTTGGACTGATCGCAGTCATCAGGATCAGCTTGCCGTCGGGCCGGTCCTTGAGCCCTGCGATGTAGGCGAGCGAGAGCTTGGCTTTGTAGCGCCCGTAGGGCTCAAGCTGGTCCTCGGGAATGTGCAGACGATCACGCGCGAGCTCGAGGATCGGCCGCAACGACGCGCGCTGCGCAATTTCGCTATCGCTCAGCATGTTTGGGTTGTTGCATTTATACTTGCGCCTGCTTCGAGGAGCGTTGCGACAGTCTCCCCACGATTGCCAGGCTCGAAGCGGTTCGGCATTGACATCATCGACCGAACTGTAACAACGGCGCTCGCGAACCCCTTAGAAGGAGCGCGAGGATGAGCGCCGTACTTAAACCGACCCGCAGTACCCAGAAGAAGCCGACAGACTCTGTCGTCGCTGACCTTGCGCTCGCCGATTGGGGCCGCAAGGAAATTCGCATTGCCGAAACCGAGATGCCCGGGCTGCTGGCGATTCGCGACGAATACGCCAGTTCGCAGCCGCTTCGCGGCGCCCGCATTACCGGCTCGCTGCACATGAC